>JBKPNF010000221.1:0-10839 GCA_046732455.1 Thermoproteota archaeon
CAATAAGACAAGTCAAACAGTAGGGCGTCTGCATTGTGAGAAGCAGCGAAAGGATCTAAACCCGAATCAAGTAATAGTCTATGCTTTACTCCATCTATGTGTAAGGTTAATGCTACACAAAAACCATGCTCTGCTACAAGTGGTTGTTCATACCAATTCTTAGATAGGACTGGTCGGTGAGCAACTTTAGTATTTGGCAAAAGGACATCGACGTTGTTATCAACCAAACACGTAACTTCCACCTTTTCAACTTCTTTTAAGTTCATTTTTCTATTGTCCTAATAATGATAAGTGTGCTTCCTACTAAGTATTTAGAAAGTAATGTATCTAAGGTCACGTTAGTCAGCATCTACTGTATGGGTACATTTCTTAGACAAAAAGTCAAGAAAAAGATATATTGTTATTCCTTGCAACTTATCCTGAAAAATTCCGATGCCACCCAATTCGACATCTTCTTCAGATATTCTCTGTCTCCTCCATCCTTTTTGATCTTGTAATTGTGCAGTCAGCAATGTAGTAAGAACTTAAGACGCCTAAGGTAATCATTCCATGTTGTCATCCATTTTCCATTGGGACATCTTTTTTTGATATGGTATGCTCGAAATGTACATCCAGATCTATAAAGCCTCATTGGGAGATGGAATATAGTAGTAAAAAGGGCATTATAAGAGCCAAAAACGAGGAGGAGATTCTTCTTTAAAGGCTATTAAATGAAAAAGAGAGAATTTGAAAAATAAAGAAGAGAAATAAGATTATTTTTCTTCCTCTTTTTATTATTTCTATCTATCATCTAACTATGGTTTGGCTTCATAAACTATGTTTAGCGGTGTTTCAAGCACTCTTTTGAAGTGAGAAAAGCCACTCTTCATTGCTACATCTTTTATCCTGTTTTCTCCTGCCTGGGCTCCTAGTGCAGGTCCATTGAAAGCTAATGAATTGGGAACACAGATTAGCGTAGAGGCAGCATAAAACGTACTTGCAACTGGATTTACATTATTTTCTAATTCATTTTGTGCAAATGGTTCTACAATCATGCAAGTACCACCGCTACTATCTCTACCACCGTCATTTTTCTCGATAACGTTTATTGTATGAGTTAATGCTCCCGCAGGATCTCCCATATCATGCAGGCAGTCAAAAAATGTTACAAGATCATAACTACCGCCTGGAAATTCTGACGCTGACGACACTTCAAATTTTACATTATTTATATTCTCTTTGTTTGCAGATTCCTTTGCTTTTTCAATTGATTCTTTGTGAAAATCAAATCCTGTAAAGGTAGAATTTGGATATGTTTTTGCCATCATCAAAGTAGTAGTACCAAAACCGCAGCCAACATCTGCTACTTTAGCACCTTTTTTTAGTTTTTCGAGAATATTTCCATTATCTATTGCCGGAATCCACGAATTAATCAAGTTACCAATGTAAACGGATTTGAAGAATTCAGCAAAGCCTTCCGCCATGAAAGGATTATGATCCATCCACGAAAGACTTCTTTCTCCTCTAAACATCTTTAAAAATTCCTCTTCATCCTTAAAGTATGACTTTATAGCTTTGAAAATACCCTGTAGATAAACGGGACTATTTTGATCAGCTAATGCTAAAGCATGTTCTGGGGGCAATCTGTATTTTCTGCTGCTAGGATCATACACGATATATCCACTTGCTACCTGATTTGCTAACCATTCACCCACTAACCTTTCAACAGTTCCAGTTTTGTCAGCAAGTTCTTTGACTGAGATCGGGCTGTTTGCTTGCGCCATTGCTCTATACAAGCCAAGCCTTTCTCCGATAATTACAAGCATGGCAGTAGAACTGCCTGCTATATCTCCTACCGCTTTATTCATGAATTGTTGGATTTTATTTTGATCAATAACATTCTGATTTGCTTCTTGTTGACTCATTTCAAGGACATATCATTGTATTTTTATTTAAGAATTGACGTTTACCTGCGCCTTACTGTAAGCCAGAATTTTCAGCAAATGCAATCCTGCACTTGCTGAAAATTCAAAGATGGCGCGTCAGGAGATCTAGCATTCATCCTCTATAGAAAAGTCAACTATTTTTACAGCCATCTCTTTTTTCTTGCCTGTAATTGTTTGGCTGCCATTAGCTTAAACCACGCGAGATTTAGGTGGGAATTAATGCGAGCTCGTCAGGCTTTTGATGAAAATTTATTTGAATCCCAGGACTAGAATTTTGCCGGTTTTCGACTGGAAGTATCCAAGGAGAAGGAGAATTTGTCACCAAATCATTCCGAAGCCTCATTTTTAGTTACAATATATAAGGAATTCACAAGAAATAGCAACCCATTATAGGTGGAAATCAAGTTAACAAGGTTGCTGATAAGTTTAGACAGAATAAATGGTGCTCAGATCTCCTATTTCCTGTTTTGGTATTGATATTCTACTGCAAGCTTTCTGATGAAGTGGCCCTTTTGATTATGAGATCGTGGTACTCTGAGAAACGATCTTCAAGATTTTCCGGTACTGCTTTGTAAAGACATAGCACAGTTATAGGCATTTCCATCCCTTTTATTGCTTCATTGGACATGTTTTCAAGTTGGAGAGCGTCCTCATATCTTCCCTGTTCGATCAATTTAGTTGGCAAAGTGGCCAAGACATTTAGCCCATTTTTTGATTTCTGTTTTGCCAGTTCTACAATATCGCGCATACTATTAAGACTAGGCATGACAGAAAAGCTGCCATCAACAGAAAAACCTTCATCGGCTGGAATTATTATTATATCTTGTGAGTTGAATAGGAGATTTACATTTTCGACCTTGTCGATTGATTCTATGAATTTCTGCTGCTCTTTTGTGTAGATAAGCAAGACATTAATCTGATTGCGGTCAATGCCTCGTCTTACAGACGCATTAATAATCTCCTTAAATTGTGATTCATTATTGTATGTAAAGACGACGTGGTCACGATCCTTCATTTCTAAAATAACGTCACCTACATAATCTATCTTGTTGTATAAGGCTTCTTGCTCATCGAGGAATTGATTTATTAGGTGTCTTAAGAGCTCAGGTTTACTCGACATACCCATACTTTTGGCCCTTGGTGTTTGCAGGAATTGATCTAGTCTTTTGATCAGAAGTTTTGGAAGGTGGAGATAATACCAATCCTTACGTCCCATAATATGCGTAGTAGTTACTATATCCTATTATAGCATTGTCTTGGTTGTATTCTGTATGAATTGATATAGAAATTACTACTTCTTATGAAAGAGTTATAGATCTTGGAGAAATATATTATACCTTATCCAATTTTGTAGTAGTGTAACCAAACGTTTTTTGTACTAATAAAATAAAAAAAGGAGCGAATGCATTGTAATGATGAGTTTAACTATACTAGCGGAAGTTCTATCTGATTACATTATGGACAATATATGTATCTTATAATGATGTTTCTGCATTGTAGTCAAGCAGGCATTTTGGCCACTCTCTCAAGGTAGAAACGGTGGATGTTACTAGCGATCTCATCAAGGCAGTCCTCGACAGCAAAGTGCCCTGAATCCAGCCTGTACAGCTCGGCCTTGGGCAGATCCTCCAGATAAGCTTCGCCTCCTTCCCGAGTAAAGAATATGTCGTCCTGTCCCCAAAAAATTAGAGTCTTGGGCTGGTGCTTATGCAGAAAGTTTTGCCATTGAGGATACAGTGCGACATTGGTGCGGTAGTCATAGAACAAATCCATTTGTACTTGTCGCGCATTCAGACGTTCCATGAACTGAAAATCCATGTTCCAGTTATCAGGGCTAATAAGCTCTGGGTTCTTGTGGCCATGCAAATATACTTGCTTGATAGCATCAAGCTGTAAAAAGGCTGCAAGAGGTGCCTCCGTCTCTGATGTACGATTCTTCCATAGCGAGTTGCGGAACCCATCCCAAGCTTTGGTGAAGCCAACTTCGTAGGCGTTGCTGTTCTGGATGATAAGCCAATCCAACCAATTTGGATGACGAGATATGATTCTGAAGCCAACTGGCCCGCCATAGTCCTGCATGTAAAGTCCAAAGTGTGTAAAGTCTATAGATTTCAAGAATTTCTCTACTATCTCAGAGAGTCGATCAAAGGTGTAGTTAAACTCGTAAGGACTAGGCAAGTCGGAGTTCCCAAAACCAGGGTAGTCGGGTGCAACGACATGGAAATGGCCGGCTAAGGCAGAAATAAGGTTACGGTACTGGTGAGAAGAAGCTGGAAATCCGTGGAGCAATACCAGCTTAGGATTGGTTGGGTCCCCAGCTTCCCTATAGAAAATAGAGAGCTCGTCAACTGTTACCCTCTTACTCAGTGTCGTTGTGTTGTACTTTTTTTGATTTGAAACTTGTTTATTCATATGTCAAACGAAAATCTCTATTTTTTTATTTAAGAATTGACGTTTACCTGCGCCTTACTGTAAGCCAGAATTTTCAGCAAGTGCAGGATTGCATTTTTTTGCAAATTCAAAGAAGGCGCGTCAGGAGATCGTGCATCGCCCCTCTATATAAAACCGATTAAGCTTCTTTGAGATGCGGTCGAATGTTGCTGACTTTTGATTGTAGCGGGCCCGTCGAGATTTGAATAGATACTTATTTGAATTCCCATTTGCAAGTCTGCTTAGCTAATCACTTCTAAAACGAAGTATGTAATATAGTATGATATTAGGTGAATCTATATTTATCAGAATAGTCACCGATAAGAAAATCTTTTGTTTTGGAATCTGGGTGAGCCTGCTACGATTTCTGATACCCTCTCAAAACCGGAACCTATGAAATTTCTACGTCATTGTTTCAGAAAATCGCCGCAATGTAAAGGGCAGTATGCATGGTTTGTTTGGATATAAGATTGAGAAGAATTACACCTTTTCCTAATTTACACACAACGGGGTCTTTCTGCATGTAGGTATTCCGCAACAATCGTGCCAGTTCTGGCGCAGAGACGCATTTGTCACTTGAGGGGTGCTGGTATGGAAGAAAGAAAAGATACATCCTCCATCCATCCATCAAACACCTGCAAATTTTACTGCTCTTTGAAATGGATTCTAAAAGTTCCTTATAATGGAAACCTTCATACAATTATTTATAACAAAACGAACCCATTCATTTACAAGGCAAATGGTTCTGTGAATCTTCCACCGATGAAAACTCAGAGTATGTCAATAACAATAATTGCGGGTAGAACAGCACTAGTAATGTTTGGGGTAGTAGGGGGGATAACAGTAGCTGCTTTTCCATCTGTTGAAACGACTAGCGACTACACATATGTCCAATTTGCTCCAACATTGGTTGGTAGGGAAAACAATACTGATGTCATACAGGGCACAGGGGGAAGGGATATCATCATTGGATTAAGCGGGAACGATATCATATTTGGCAAGGCCGGTGACGACATCATATGTGGTGGTGGTGGTGAAGATGTCCTCATAGGAGGCGATGGTGATGACACGCTCTTAGGCGACATAGGTAATGACACGCTCTCAGGTGGTAGGGGTACGGATACTCTACAAGGCAACACTAGTGGTTTCACCCCCATTTTGGGCAACGATATCATATGTGGTAGAGGTGGTGGTGATGATGTCCTCATAGGAGGCGCTGGTAATGACACGCTCTTAGGCGACATAGGTAATGACACGCTCTTAGGCGACATAGGTAATGACACGCTCTTAGGCGACATAGGTAATGACACGCTCTCAGGTGGTAGGGGTACGGATACTCTACAAGGCAACGCTGGTAATGATACGCTTTTGGGCGATGTTGACGATGATTTTCTCTCAGGAGACGCTGATGATGACGACCTCCGCGGTGGGAAAGGCCTGGACCATGGTGATGGAGGCGCAGACATCGATAGGTGCACGGAGCTGGAGACCCAGTCCAACTGCGAGAGTTGAGAACATGTATTACTAATAATACCAATTAGCAAAAACCCTTCTCACTAAAAGAGCAATACAAGAACTAAAAACAAGCGAAATGATAAGAGAAATTCCATATTTTTCCCTTTTCCCCTGTGAATTCTTCTTAATGCTCAACGATGTGGAGCCTATGAAGAAAAAAGGAGTGGAGTGATTGGGATTTGGATAGAAATTCATTTGAATCCAAAGACTAGCATCTTGGGACTTGTTATCGTATATTGCGCCTTTCTGTAGGTCTGGAACACCTCGGGGGTAACAGGTTATACTATTGGATTTTAAACGTTATGCACCAATCATTGGCTATTTTGTATAGATGTATTATATATGATCAAATGCAACAACAGACAACGGATTCAAGAGCATATTTAAGAACTGCAGCAACAACTATTCTAGCGGAAGATGTGTCAAAATGGCAACCTATGTGGCTGTCATAGGTGTTGTTGTCAAACTGGATGAGGATGACCGTATACTATTGCTAAAACGCAATGCTCGAAGAAGAACGTCGCCAAACAAATGGCAAACACCTTCCGGATTCATCAATGAATGTGAATCTGCAGAGGAAGCTGTTCTCAGAGAAGTCAAGGAAGAAATATCATTGGCTGGTACCATCAAGAAGAATGGAGGTTCATTTGAGGTTATTGACGAATGGGCAAGGTGGATTATCGTCCCCTTCTTAATTTCAGTCAAATCAGATAAGGTTGTTATTGATACTAAGGAACATTCAGAATTCAGGTGGGTAAAGGTTGATGAAGTATCGAGTTTTGAATGTGTCAAAGGAATACAGGAAGATTTGAAGGCCGTCGGGCTGAAGAACTAGATGGAGAGAGATATCTCTCTGTGCTTGGCATTGGAGGTTGAACCTGCACTTTCTGGCGGCAATCTCCTCCTTATCCTCCTCTACTTTTGACTTGAATTTGAGTTCAATTTGTGTCAAGGTCTTATTTCGCGGAAGACACAGCTGTACTTGGTTAACTACTTTGCAAGGCATTTGTCAATCCTGCTGACAGGAAGAAGTTAATTATCCAAAAGAACAATGTGTGTGTATATTGTCTAGACAAATCACCCATGTTGAACCACATATTAAAGAAAGCAACTACATAAGGGATCTGGTTTTTGGATTTGGCGATGGGGTAAATACATCGCTCGGAATTGTAGCCGGGGTAGGCGGGGCAATAATAGCCGCTGACGTAGTCATCCTTGCCGCGCTGATAGGGATGTTTACCGGGGCAAAAGCTATGGCCGTTCAAAATTATCTTGCGGTAAAATCCCAGAGGGAGATACTCGAATCTGAAATAAAGCGTGAAGAATTTGAAATGCAAGCTTATCCTGAAAAGGAGAGGGAAGAGATAGAAGAAATTTACCGTTCCAAAGGATTCGAAGGAGAGGAATTAAACGGAATTGTTAGCAAAATCACATCCAACAAGGATGTCTGGCTCAAGACTATGTTGACAGAAGAGCTGGGACTTAACTTGGAAATTCTGGGAAATCCTTTGAAAGGAGCATTGGTAATGTTCGGTTCTTTTCTTCTAGGTGGGATTCTTCCGATTCTTCCTTATTTTGTCGTCAAGGCTGGTTTGATATCCTCAATCGAGGCAATTGTGATAGCTATCGTCATTAGTGTGACATCTTCGTTCATCATAGGGGCACTAAAGGGGCGTATGGCAAAGAAAAGCTGGATCAAAGGCGGGATAGAAATGGCTGGACTTGGCACAGGCATTGCATTGGTTGGTTATGGCATCGGATCAGAACTTGCAAGTGCGGGGATTGTAAGTGTTCCTGCAGGAGGATAGGGAGTAACCAGCGTTTGTGGACATTTGACATGCAAATTCTCAAGGCGGCTATTTGAATTAAATCAATGTCAACAGTTCTAAAATTATTAAATATCAGTCAAAACGGCATTGATATTCTCAACGGCATAGAGAAGAGCTGCAGGTAGAGCAAGATGAACAGATAGCATGAGAACAAAATATGCTATACATATTAAACAGTATTCTCTATTGCTAAGCTTAGTCCAGAATATATTGTGGTTCAGCTATTACTTTATTTGACCACTTATTGGTGTGTGATGTATGATTGATGACATGCAAAGGTATCTGCAAACGACATAAGGCTTTGAGGCCAGCTGATGGTTCTGGGAGATATTCTGCAGGACAGAAAAGGTGTGTTATATGTGAGATATTTATCAATTGGGATGGACTATTGTGTCCATGCTGCGGCTGCAGACTCAGAGCAAAGCCTAGGAACACAGTAGATAGAAGAAGGACTGCAACGGATTTGTCAAACGCTTCAAATAGGCCACAACTGCTTCTTGTACTTTATCAATAGCTCTGCTGTCAGGCTGCAGTATGCATATGCAATACACATGCAACACACATATTCTCACAATAACCTAATAATCAGCATGTGCGAAAGATCAAGTTAATTTTTGTTTGGTAAGTAAATGGAGTCAGCAATCTAAACATCATCGTCCGCAAGCCATGATGTCGGGGATCTTGTCCAGGTTCTTGTTAGGAGGGCCACAATTTACTGGCACTGTTTTAGACCAGATGACGGAACCTATAACAAGCTTTTACCATCAAAGCGCGTTCGTCGCGCCGTTAAGCGATATCGCTTCAAAAAAAGAGAATTCTTTGCTAGTTTTTTGGATGCAGTGGGAAGCTATAAAGGGTTATGCAACATAGGCTCAAACGCATTCTACAGAAAACCTTCAAAATCTTATGTTGTTAACTTTGCGATCTAGAATGTCTGCTACATTCATAATCACTGAGGGGCTTTGTTACCTCCTCTTGAAGCCCTGAGTATTTTCTCATATCGGTATATATTACTACTATATCTAAATTAAGAGCCTCTCTATCATCAGATAGTCTTTAAGTACGACAGAGTGAAAGAATTAATCTAATCATATGGATACTGCCAGAAAACCAACTAGTCCATTCAGCTCTCTATTTTCAGGTAGCGAAGCTGCCAACATAATTGACTTTCTTTTGTCTAGCGAACAACATCAGACAATGGCCGAAATTCATATGGGTACCATGGCATCTATGAATATGGTAGACAAAATAATTGAAAACCTTTTAGATATTGATGTACTTGGCATCGGTGCAAGAAGAAGAGGAGGAGAAGAAGAAGAAGATCAACAAAATAAGGATAAAACCAAAGATGAAAATACATACTACATAAGAGACGATACCGATACCGGCAAGGCAATAAGGGACTTGTGGTATCATTTGAAGCGAGTGCTGGAAACAGCAGAACAATTTGATTCTTAACCGGAATAAAATGGAAAAAAGTTGTATGGCAATCGGAGTGATTATTTTGCAGCCAATTTTTTTGCCTGTATTATCGATGACTCTTGAGAGAGAATGAATGAATCAATGAATTATCCCATTCTTCTATGTAGCAAGTTCAGTGTTTGGACCATCGTGAACGCAGCAAATGTGCGGACATCTTGAATTTCTATCACAGGAGAACACACCCTTCTGGTTTAGCCCAAGCGCAGCACATGCTGCGCTTTGCTTGTCTTGAAGAAGTCTGCAAAATACCAGAGCTGTATACCGGCAACGAAGACTTCGCGAGATCAAGGTATCGTCCTAGGAATTCGACATGATACTCTTCATTCCACATCACTGGAGGGTGATGTGTGTGTGCACCCGTGATGGTGTCAGTGCCGAATTCTGTAAGGACGATGGGATTAACATATGAATGATCCAATACATCCAGTCGAGCGAGATGCGTTAGAACAAGACATGGGATCATTCCGCGCTTGCCACCTCAAGAAAGTTAGGTTGCAATGCCTGCAATGCACAATAATCCCGGCATCGTTATACGATCATGTTGGTTGATCAAATCAAAGTGTGGATTTACAATGAAAGAATATGATCTAATCTCGATAGGGACAGGATCGGCGATGCATGTTGTCGATGTGATGCTCAAAATAAATCCAAATCTCCGGGTAGCAATAATCGACAAAGATGAGCCGGGAGGGATTTGCCTCACACGAGGATGCATACCTTCAAAGCTTCTCCTCTATCCAGCAGAGATGATAAGGACAATAGAAAGAGCTAATGAATTTGGGATTGACGTTCACTTAAACAAGATTGACTTCATTAAGGTCATGGAAAGGATGAGGCATCACATTAACGAAGAGATAAACATGATAAGACATGGACTTTCGGAATCGCAGAACGTTGATTATTATCACGATGTTGCAGAGTTTATAGAACCATACACCTTGAAAGTTGGCAACGATGTTACAATAAGAGCAAAGATGATTTTTCTTTGCACAGGCTCAAAACCAATCATTCCGCCGATAAAGGGTCTTGAGAATATAGAATACCATACAAGCGACACCATCCTTGCATTGGATAGGTTACCGGAGAGCATTGCAATTGTTGGAGGAGGATATATTGCCGCCGAATATGGTCACTTCTTCTCCAGCATGGGCTCTCACGTTACAATTGTTGGCAGGAACAAGCAATTCCTTCCATATGAAGAGATCGAAATATCCTCGCTAGCAAAGCTAGAACTTGGCAAATACATGACGATTATCACAAATAGTGAAGTGATAGAAGTTAGTAGTATAACTCGTCGCATGGATGTTACCACCGATGATGACTATGATGCCAGCGGCAAGACGAGCCATGAACAAAAGGAGAGGACGCTGCTGATTGCGCGAGATATGACCAATGGGGAACGAATGACTATAACAGCTGAAGAGGTGTTAATTGCTGCAGGAAGAGGCCCTAATTCAGATATACTTCATCCCGAGAGGGCTGGAATAAAGACCGATGAAAACGGATGGATCTCTGTTAATGAATACCTAGAGGCATCGCAGCCAAATGTCTGGGCTTTTGGTGATGCAAATGGTGTGTATCCATTTAAGCATAAGGCAAACTATGAAGCAGAACTTGTGTCCTATAATGCTGTGTTGAAAAAGGATGAGAAGAACAAG
>JBKPNF010000222.1:0-4056 GCA_046732455.1 Thermoproteota archaeon
TTTTGTATTTTTAAATTTCCCACGTTGGTAAAATAAAAATTTGATTAATTAAAAAAATTTTACTAATTTGCACGGTTTTCAATTTTAAAGGGTATTTTTTAAAAATATTAAAATAAAAGCTAAACGGTTCTAGCCGTCTGCTGTTGTGGCTCTTGTTGTTGCTGTTGATGCTGCCGCTGACTATGCTGTATTATCTTAACAATAGCCTCAGAGGTGGAACAGTTGAATCGCTCTTTTTCCTTCAGAATTTGCCTGTATGCATCAAGCGTGATATACACCGGTATCGAACCAGTGCCTTCAAGCAGCGCCTTGACCCGGAGTAGACCATTTTCCATTCCCCTTTCAGCAATCTTCTTGAGCTTGACTTTGTCCATAAAGCTGCCAAGTGGTCCCATCGGCATGTCGTACTCGACTGTCATGCTGGTTTTGCTCTTGTTCTGATCCAGCTCTTCAAACTCGACGGTAATCTGCCAGCTCTTGAATGGCCCCTCAATCATCTTTGCTACGATTTTGCGCATAGGCACGTAATCAATAGTTTCACAGTCCCACTCTAGCTTTTTGCCGTCGAAATCTCCGCTTATCCTGAATATCGTGCCAACGCCAAACCCGTTCTTGACTTCAACTGGGATTACATTGAGACCCATATTCTCTGGGAACTGGTCAGCCATGTGCTCGGGTCTTGCAAAATACGTAAATACTTCGCTGATTGGAGCATTAATTTCCATACTCTTGTGAATGACAGTCATGGCAGGAGAAGAAAGATGGCGTACTGGATTTAAAGGTTTTGAAAAGGAAAAAGGAGCGGGAGAGGACTAGGCTAAGCTAGTGGGTTGCCTGTGACTATGTCTTCAAGACATTTGACGACATCTTGTTTAGTAACAGGTATTGGGTTGTTATCAAGATGTCCCCGGTCTGGCATGATGTCGTCTGCAGCCTGGTCGAGTAGCTTCTTTAGCTTGATAGGCTCAAATTTGAGTTTTTGGCATATTCGCTTGAAGCGTTCATAATATGCCGACCTGTTGAATCGGTGGGCAACAGTGGTACAAGAGGACAGGGCATAGCCATGCGGAATGCCTTCATTTGAAAAGGCGTATGAAAGTGCATGACCAAGCGTAGTTGATGCGTTGCCAAAGCCGATGCCTGACAGCATCGCACCATAGGGCAGAAGGTCATGTTTGTCGTTGATTATCCCATTTTCAAGTATATCGAAGGCTTCCTTGCAAAAAAACTTCGTGAAAGGGTTTGCAAGCTTGCTGTCATATGCTTCGGATGCTTGGGCCGCAGCATCGCAAGCAGAGTTTCTGAGAATATTAAACGGCGTGCCAGGCAAAAAGTATGGATCCACAATTGCTGCATCGGCAAGAAAGGCTTCATCTTGAAGAAGCTTTTTCTTGTGGCTAAAGCTAATCACTGAATATGTCGTCATTTCTGCTCCTGTCCCAAATGTCGTTGGGATCAATATCTTGGGCTTGCCTGTCAGCTTGCCGAGGTATTTGCAGACATCCAGTGAGCTTCCGCCGCCTAGGCCTATATAGCAGGAGATGTCCTTACCTTCATACTGCTTTTGTATAGATTCAACAGTTTCAATTGCGGGGTCAGGCGTTACCTTGTCATACACCTCATAGCCCTGGATTCCCATGTAATTCAACCACTTGTCGTAAATGTCTGGAGTAGTTGTAGTAATGACAAGGGCGTTATCGGGGTAGGGGAATTCTTTTGCAGCATTTTCGCCGAACATGATCTTCTTTGGCATCATTACTTTCCAAGCCATCAGGTATTGGGTTTACCTTTATGGTGTTTTATGTCTTACTAGACAGTGCGAAACTTTCGTCTGATTGGATTATTGCTACGTTTGCTCTTTTAGCTGGCCGGTTAACTGGTGCTTTTCAATTCTCATAAGGTAAACGATGCCAATGACTGTAAAGACTTCGATACTCTTGGCAAGAATCCCACCGAGGTCGATGCTTTCGGGCTGATTGTTTGGAGAAAGCGGTGGAGGCAAGGTTACAGAGTATGCGTATAGCCCGATAAGGATACCTGTTCCAAGAAGTCCAAATAGATTGACAGCCACTTTTTTTCGGTAGTATATTTGGGCAGGCTCATTTGTGCCCTGTCCGGTCAATGTTAAAAGAGTGTAAGTAACACCGTAAACTATTTGCATACCAGCTGCAACTAAAAGAAATATGCTGTATTCAATACGGAGTGACGCATGCTCTGCGTAAACGGCAAGATGCACAATACCGCCAGCTATTGCCGCTAGCATTATGACATATCTTGTAGTGTCCATCCGTGCGCTCCTCAGGTACCCGCCACTTTTTCTTACTCTTCTGTAATTCCAGATCAGCACGCCACCAAATACTGAAAGAGGCAAGCTGAGTGAGATTAGCATCATCGCATTCCATATAGTGCCAAAATACTTGGTGATTGACACGTTAAAAATCGCTCTGTCGCAGTTGCAGCCCATAGTACTAGATAGTGTTGCTCTTGGTAAATCAATGCCATTAGGGTTATCTGGATTGCCATCCTTTGCAACGCTAAGCACTATCTGATAGTTACCAACTTCAGGAAAGTTGTAGAAGACCTGAAAATCACCTATTTCTTGCCTTGTCCAAGGCCAGGCCTTAAGGCGCTCGCCTGTAGTGGAAGAATATATCTCAACCATGGTATCGATATTGTGTGTGTCATGTCCATCGTGGTCCTGAACGCTAAACATGACAGCAACAGGCTCACTTGGGCTAGCGTATTCAGGCTCTAATGCTTCGTAAGTATAATAGGGACCTACATCGTCTCCTCTGTTGTTGTAATGTGTAAAGTGCTCAAAATGGGCATAGGCCGGGACCATCGAGGAAAGTGGCAATAATACAATGGCGGCCGTTGCAATGAAAAAAAGTCGTCGATACATCGAGACTGTATAATAATATCTAGATCTGTCCGTATAAACCATTGCTTTACAGTTATAAATAGTGGTCTTTGCTTGAAGAGAGACCCGAGGATAGCGAAGCAGTTGCCTTGATTCTTTTGTTGTCAATTTTAGATGCATAGAGCATAGTTATGAGCACCATTGAAAATAGTACAAGCCCGAGCCCGAGGTGTGCAGTCACCAATATTGCATGAAGCCGTTCAACTATCACTATTGCACCTAGAGTTACCTGTCCTATCACTGCTCCAGCTGCCACTATCGAAGCAATTTTCATACCTCTTGAGGTTTCTTTTGATTTTAGCGTAAAGGCCATTGTAGTAATTACCAGGATAGCCGTCGTAGCGGCAACTGATCTATGAGTATATTCTATGATAAAGTCATAGTGGGGTAAAAGACCCTGAGGGCAGAGTGGCCAGTCAGGGCAAGTTAGCCCCACTCCAGAAGCGCTGACGTATCCTCCGATAAAGATGAGTGTAAAGAGCACGGCAAGGGTAGCAAAAGAGAGGGCTTTGAGGTGGTGCATGTGAGTTTATTGTTTATTTCTTATCCTACTTTGATCTTGCCTGTCATGTAAGGGTGTATCATGCAGTAGAAATCATGTTCTCCTGGGTCGACTTGTGCAAGAGATATCGTGGCTGATTCGCCTCCATTAATTATGCTTGTGTCAAATAACTTGGCAGAGTTGGGATCACTTGACCCGGTTCCAGATGTGACTGTGTGTGGGACTGTGTCATGATTAACTACACTGACTTGATCGCCTTTCTTTGCTGTTAGCTCATCTGGATCGAAATCGGGGTTGCCCTGTACTGCAGCACCTTCAAGGATGTTTATTGTGGGACCACCTCCACCGCCACCAGCAGAAGCAGCTCCACCACCTGTTGCTCCTGTTTGATTGCCGCCGCCTGCTGTTTGATTGCCGCCGCCTGCTGTTTGATTGCCGCCGCCTGCTGTTTGATTGCCGCCGCCTGCTGTTTGATTGCCGCCGCCCCCCGTTGAGGCGCCTTGTCCAGCTGCTGTAACTGTAAGCTGACTTGTCATATATGGGTGAACAGTGCAGTGATATTGGATAGTCTGCCCTTGGCTTGCGCCCTTTAGCTCAACAGGAGTTGATTTTTCGCCTGGACTAATTATGCTTG
>JBKPNF010000223.1:0-1286 GCA_046732455.1 Thermoproteota archaeon
GCAACCTTGGCGTTCCGTACATCGACACCTGTCCACTTGCTGCCCTTGCTCTGCTTTGAGCGTAGCTCTGTGAGTGTATCAATAGGATCCATCCCAGCGTTCTCTGCAAGAGATAGGGGTATCACTTCCAAGGCTTCTGCAAATTTCTCCGCGGCAATTTGCTCCCTGCCGGAGAGCGTGCTTGTCCATTCTCTAAGCTTTGATGCCGTATAGGCCTCTGGGGCTCCGCCACCTGCAACAATGGCCGGCTTTTCAAGGACGTCCTTTGACACCATCAGTGCATCGTGCACTGATCTTTCAGCCTCATCTACGACTCTTTGGGAGCCGCCTCTTATGAGGATGGTTACAGACTTGGGATGTTTGGCTCCTTCAACGAATACCCACTTGTCAGTTTCGACTTTTCTTTCTTCAACTAAGTCTGCGCTTCCAAGGTCTTTGGCTGAAAGATCATCAAGGTTATTGACAACCCTTGCGGTAGTAGCCCTTGCCATTTTTGTCATGTCTGATTCCTTGACTCGCCTTACTGTTAGTATCCCCGCTTTTGCAAGATAATGCTGTGCAATATCGTCAATTCCTTTCTGACATACTACTACGTTGGCGCCACTCGCGATGATCTTGTCAACCATGGACTTGAGCATTCTGTTTTCCTCTTCCAAGAACATATGCATCTGATCAGGCGAATTGATGTTTATCTTGGCGTCAAACTCAGTCTTCTCAATCTCAAGAGCAGAGTTGATGAGAGCAATCTTGGCTTTTTCTATTCTTTTTGGCATACCGCCATGCACAACTTCCTTGTCCAAGACGATGCCCTTGATCAATTTAGTATCGCGTAAGCTGCCGCCAGCCTTCTTTTCTACCTTGACATCATCAAGATCGAGCCTGAAACCAGCGTCAGTCTTTTCAGATACTGAAAGGGCTGCGTCAACTACTATCTGAGCAAGCTCATCGGATTCCTTTGACACCAGCTTTGTTTGCATTGCTGTCTTGGCTATTCTTATCAGCTCTTGTTTTTCGTTGCCGGCAACCTTTTGTGCGATGCCGTTTAACACTTCAATAGCCTTCGTTGCGGCCTTCCTGTAACCGTCAACAATGACCGTAGGGTGTACACCTTTGTTGATAAGATCTTCAGCCTTTTCTATGAGCGCGCCGGCGAGCACCACTACAGACGTTGTGCCATCTCCCACCTCATTGTCTGTCGCCTTGCTAATCTCTACCATCATCTTGGCTGCCGGATGCTGAACATCTATCTCTTTGAGAATTGTAGCACCGTCGTTGGTTATTGTTAC
>JBKPNF010000224.1:0-9123 GCA_046732455.1 Thermoproteota archaeon
GAGATGGGGCGGAGGGTTCAAGGTCGAGATCATACAGGATTGGAAAAAACACGCAAAGGCTTGGAAAAAGGGAGGGGGCAAAGTGGCTCACCTTACAATGTATGGCATCAGTATCGACGATATTGCCGAAAGGCTGCGCAAAGAGAGCAAATTACTAGTAATAATTGGTGCAGAGAAAGTCCCCCAAGAAGCGTACGAGCTTGCAGATTACAATATCGCGATTGGCAACCAACCGCACTCTGAAATTGCTGCACTGGCAATTTTCCTGGACAGGATATTCACAGGCGAACAATTTAAAAGGGTGTTTGCTGATGCCGATCTGAAAATAGTGCCGGCTGAAAAAGCAAAAAAAGTGCAGGAGAACAAGTAGCATAATAATCTTTTTTCATTGTGTCGTGTCAAGAGAGAGAGTCATATGACATTAACCTGCCCCGCTCACCGCTCTTAGTCGAGATGCCGAAATCATCAATCTCGACAGAGACAGAGACCCGGACACACATATTGAATAACGGTATATATCTTGGTATACATTTGCACTACTGTTTCATTAGGCTCACTATTGCCTTGGCAACCTCTGGTTTGCCAAAGAGCAGCTTTATCGATTTGTCCTTGCGCTTTTTGTCTGGACAAAGCTCTATGATATGAAGATTGTTGTTTATTAAAAATTCAAGATGGAGCGACTTTCTCATGAAGCTTGCATTTCTTATGCCAAAATGTTTGCCGACTAGGCTGTCTGGATTTGAAGGGTCAAGCGACGATAGCCTGATAACTGCTCCTACAAAGGAATCGAGCTGTGCAAAGAGCGGATCGGGTTTATCTTCTTTTTCCCTTGCAAGGCCCCACTTGACTTTGCTCTTTGTCATCGACGCCAAACTATCAAATCTTTTGACAAACTCGCCAAAGAGCGATTCCATAGTAACGCCGATTATATGATCTTCTGACCTAACAAACTGCGTCGTTACCTTTTGGTCAGTAAATTCCATTCCATAGTACTTGGCGTACAGCAGCGGCTGGCCATATTTTACAACATAGGCTTCGCAACCATCTATTTGTGATATAAGCTGCATAAAGTAGTTTTTGGACGTCAGATTCTTGATAGTTGCATTCATTTTGGAGATTATCATAAGATTGAGAAGGTTCCTGACAAAATCGTCGGCATAGCTTGGAAACTCCCTGAAATCATAAAGAATCTCCTCTATGACCAAGACAACAACACCGTCTTATATCCTGCACATCAGAATTTAATTTTTCTTGTGCTATATGCCACAGACTTGATATACGTATCCATGTCGACGTTTAGTTGCAAATATTAAACGTTTCGTCAAAACCAGCTTATTGACTGAGAGGTTCATATTTGTACCTTCGGCAGGCCAGATAGCTAGCAGTAACATTGGTAGGTTCATGAAAAAGCACGGCATATCCAACTGGGGTCAGCTGGTCAAGAAGGCAAACAGCGATATCGAGTGGTATTGGAATGCAGTCAACGAAGACCTTGGCATAGAGTGGTTTCAAAAATACGACAAGACCTACGGCTCATTCGCAGGCGTCCCTTGGACAAAATGGTTCTTAAACGGCAAATGCAATATTGTTGTCAATGCGATTGACAGGCACGTCAAAAAGCAGCCGGATAAAGTCGCCTACATTTTTGCAAATGAGATAGGTTCAAGGAGAATCACTTACCGCGAGCTTGACGAGCATGTGTGCAGACTAGCAGGTGCACTGACAACAGCTGGCGTCAAAAGAGGGGATGTCATTGCCATTTACCTCCCTATGATCCCTGAGGCTTTTTATGCCATCTTTGCCTGCTCCAAGATTGGGGCTATCCACACCACAATCTTTTCAGGGTTTAGCGCGCATGCACTACATTCCCGGCTTGTCGATTCCAGGGCAAAGTTGCTTATCACCACCGGCGCAGCCAGGCGGCGGGGCAAGGAGATCGATCTCGCAAGCCAGTGGCAAAAGGCAGTGCAATGCACGAATGTTTCCAGAATAGTGACGGTCGGTGGCAACTATGACGACTTTGTCAAAAACGCGAGCAGGGCCAAGACGGAGGTGATGAATTCAGAAGACCCACTATTTATCTTGTATACATCTGGTACGACAGGCGATCCGAAGGGCACGCTGCAGGTGCACGGCGGCTTTACCATCGTTGCAGCCCAGCAGGCGGCATATCTTATCGATATGAATCCTGAAGATATTTTATTCTGGTATGCAGACATGGGTTGGATAACAGGACAGGTGTGGGTCGTATATGGAAGCCCGATAATAGGTGGGACTGCCCTTGTATATGACGATGCCTTAGACTACCCCGCAGATGACACATGGTGCAGGCTGATTGAAGACCACAAGGTCACCATCTTTGGAGCTGCCCCTACTGCAATTAGGCTCTTTATGAAAAACAACGTACCGGCTAGCAGATACGATTTTCAGTCACTTAGAATTTTGGCGGCAACTGGGGAGCCAATAAACTCCGAAGCCTGGACTTGGTATTTTGAAAATGTGGGAAAAAGGCGCTGTCCCTTGATCAATTTATCTGGGGGAACAGAGATTGGGGGTGCAATACTCAGTGCACTACCGGTTATGCCGCTTAAGCCCTGTACAGTTGGATGTCCCGTCCCCGGCTTTGATGCTGATGTGTTTGATGACGCTGGCAAAAGAGTAAGTCAAGGATATCTTGTAATTAAAAAGCCATGGCCCTCCATGACGCGCGGGCTTTTCAACAGTCCCAGCAGATTCCTCTATACTTACTGGTCAAAATACAAGGATTTATGGCATCATGGTGACCTGGTGCTTGTCGATTCCGACGGTCTATGGTATATGCAAGGGCGCGCCGACGATGTTATAAAGGTGGCAGGTCACAGGATTGGCACGGCAGAAGTCGAGGCGGCTGCTGCATCCCATCCGGCAGTCGCTGAAGCGATTGCAATCGGCAGACCAGATGAACTGAAAGGCGAGGCAGTAGTTGTGTGCATCGTTGTAAAGGATGGCCACAAGGCAGACAGCGTCTTGGCAGAGGAAATCATCTCACGAGTAGAAGAATCGATAGGAAGATTTGCTCGCCCTCAAGAGGTGAGAATAGTGGCAGAGCTGCCAAAGACTAGGACTGGCAAGCTAGTGAGGAGGCTTGTTAAAGCGAAAATTACTGGAGGTAATATTGCCGACCAAGACTTGTCGACAGTTGAAAACCCTTGGTCGCTTGATGGAATTTAACAAGTTATTTGTACATGTTTTTGCTTAATCAATGTCAGTGGATGGAACCCATATCTGCAAGGAAATAGCTGATCTACATGACAACATTGTCAGCGCCGAGATAGTTGAAAAAGGCATCGCCATTGCTGCACATGTAAAGTCAGGCACACTTACAAAGCTGGAACGACTGTTTGCCCAGACAGAACTTTACATGAGTATTCTACACGCAAATTCAGAGCATTTGGGCAAGCCACATTATTTGATGGCACATAATGACAAGACAGACCTGTTTTTCTTTCCAATAGTTGTCAATGGCAGAAAAATGATCCTAGTTGTAAGGGCATCTGTTCCTTACATTCATGAGGAAATAGTTAATAAAATGAGAGAATATATTGGTAAGCTGGGACCAAGACATCGACAATCCCCAGATTATTGGAACAGAGGTGGACGCTGAGAGATTCAAGAGCAATAGAAAGGTCAGAATATTATTCCTAGCGATGGCCCGTTTACTGCAGAGCCCTCATTAGATGCTGCTGCAGCTGCTGCAGAAGAGCTTTTTCGCAATTCTCCAGCGACAATAACCAGGTCTGTCAAATATGGCACACCCGCATTAAGAATATGAACGTAGGAAAGACAAGGATCGGAACCTTCTCTATGTCATATAGATTCACAGGCTACTAATGGGACAAGAGACTTACAATATCTATATAATTTCTCTACAACTGACTCTGTTATACCAAGCGCTAAGGTGCATATAAGTTTCTTCGATCGCACTTTGTTGATAAAAACATCTGGAACCTGTGTGGTGGAGAGGCCGATCTTATAAGGCGACAAGGAAACTTTATCTTGTCAAACCATCGAGTAGCACATATAGACCGAATATATACCCAGGATGAGGATGACACAAAGAAAAGAAATTTCGAGCTTCCAGGGAGCAGGGCTCACTATGCTCCTTCGCTTTCATTTACTATTAACCACATGCGGCTTGAGATAGAGCCTCACCTCCAGGGAAATATGATTAGTTGCGAGCAGCGGCTGTCGATTGTAACTCTGCGTGACACGGATACCATAGAACTCGACGCAGCTGAACTCCAGATAAAGATGGTTTCTGCAGCAAGCAGGCTTGATTTTCGTAATCTTGATGACAAGCTTGTAGTTAAACTAGACAGAATTTTAAAAGAGGGGAGTGAGATTGAACTCTACATTTCCTATGCTGCCAAGCCACGCAAGGGTTTCTACTTTGTCGGTCCTGATAAGGATTATCCCGAGAAGCATCCGGAGGCATGGACGCAGGGAGAAACCACTGAAGCAAGGTATTGGTTTCCTTGCATCGATCACCCCAGAGTCAAGTTTTCAAGTGAAATTTCTGTCATAGTTCCGATAGGATTTACGGCAATTTCAAACGGAGTATTGCTAAATGTCGAGAAGCAGAATAATAATAAGCAGATCTACCGCTGGTCTGAAATAAACCCACACCCGGCCTATCTTACATCGGTAGTTGTCGGCGAATACATCGAGATGAAGGATGGCAAGAATTTGTACTACTATGTCCCGCCTGAAAAAAAGCAAGACGCGCCCAGATCATTTGAACATACACCCGAAATTATCAGGTTCTTTGAAGAATACCTTGGCATGAACTATCCTTATGATAAATATTCACAGGTGACAGTCCAAGATTTCGTTTATGGAGGTATGGAAAATTCCAGTTGCACCACCCTAACGCGGGACACGCTTCATGATGAAAAAGCCCATCTTGACTTTACAAGCGATTATCTTATATCTCATGAGCTTGCGCACCAATGGTTTGGCGACCTTGTTACATGCAGTGATTGGCAGCATATCTGGCTCAATGAAGGATTTGCCACCTACTGTGAGGCACTTTACTGGGAGGCGAGCAGAGGCAAGGACGAGTTCCACTATTATATGATGCAGACTGCTGACGACTATTTTGAAGAGGCCAGAACCAGGTATACCAGGCCGATTGTAACAAAAGTATACAAGCACCCTGATGACCTCTTTGACAGACACACATATGAAAAGGCGGGGTGCGTGCTTCACATGATGCGCCACCTCGTCGGAGACAAGTACTTCAGAAGGTCTCTTAGAACATATTTACAGCGCTTTGCCAATGGTAATGCTGAGACAGACGATCTGCGAAAAGTGTTTGAACTTGAAACGGGCAAGAGTCTGCAGCAGTTCTTTGATCAATGGATTTTTAGAGAAGGCCATCCTGAGCTCAAGGTCGACTTTTGTCATGATAACCACATTGTAGAGATTAAAGTCAAACAGTCACAGTTAGGCGAACAGTTTGAGTTCCCACTTGAGGTAGAGATGGCTTTTCCAAATGGGAATAAGAAAACATTTACGTTCAAAGTCCGGGATAGAGAGAGTATCTTCCAGATCCCTGTTGACAATAGGGTGGAATGGTTCTCTGTTGATCCAGAGTTCAAGGTTTTAAAGACCATATCTATGAAAGCACCAAAGGAACTGCTTCTCAAGCAGCTCCAGGAAGGGGATAATGTGATCAAGCGTGCGGAAGCAGCCAGAGCACTCAAGGACAAGTCTTCGGATGCAGTCATTGATGCGCTGGCTACAGCCGTCCTGCACGATGAATTCTGGGGAGTATCGGCCGAAGCTGCAAAGTCACTGGGAGCAATCAAGACAAGCTATGCTTATAAAGCGCTGAAAGATTGCCTTGCAGTCAAACATCCAAAGATAAGACGTGCAGTTGTAAAGGCAATAGGAGAATTCAAGAATGGAGAGTCATTGGAGCTGATTAGGCCATTGCTGCATGACGATGAGAGTTATTTTGTCAAATCTGAAGCCGCGACCGCTATAGGCAAGACTAGGAGCAAGAGCGCCATTGCCATCTTGAAAAGAGCTGCAGAAACTACTACTTTTCAGAATGTAGTAGCGCAAGGGGCGATAGCAGGCCTAAAAGAATTTACCGGTGACAAAGAGGTTGCAGAATTTATGATTGAAAAGAGCAAATACGGAAATTACCATAGGGTAAGAGAAGCTGCTACTTTTGCCCTGGGCAGGTTTGCAGGCAACAACCCTGCCGTTGTTGACCACCTGAAGACCCTGCTGACTGACAAGTGGTTCCGAGTCCGCATAAATGCGTGCAGAGCATTTGCTGATGCCGAACTGGTAACGGCCATTCCGGATCTGACATGGGTGAAGGAGAACGACCTGGACTATAGGGCAAGACGAGTAGCTGAAGAATGTATAAACATCATAAGAGTAGCAATAAGGAAACCAAGAGAAGTTGCACAGATGAGAGAGGAGCTTGAAAACCTCAAGTCAAAGAATCTGGAACTACTGCAAAAGATGGATAGGTTAGAACGGGAGCTTCGCTAATTTCGGATAACAACTACGAACTTCTTCGATGCTATTTGTCCACTTCTAGATGGAGAAGTAAGGCAGGTAATCAAAATCAAAATCAAAGGATTGACAATACAGACATCAAATATGGCATATACACGCAGGCACTCAACTTCCAAGTATCTCCAGTCCAATCATAAGTGCAATAAATGAGCTACAGCTTAAATTGCTTGTTGTAAAGGATGAACTGCTCATGTTCTTTTATCACTAGTTTATTGATAAAGGATGATATTCTTCTGCTGTCGTAACATATTAGATGCAGACAGTCAAATTTACCATTTAAGTAAAGACTAATTATAAAGGAGATAAGTTCACGGAGTGAGCTTGCACGTGCGATGTCAAGATAGACTATTTGCAGAATGTTGGCCCTGTCCCAGTAACCACACTTGTTAATTATTGCGATGCCATCAATGGGCCTGCCAGTCACAATTACACGTTCTTCTTTCGCGAAATTTAGAAGTGCTCTATGGTCTAACTCATACCAGCGCCACGAGTTGACATATCTCTTTCCAGACAGGCGATAGATCTTGGACTGCTGAAGGTACTGCCAGATATCACCTATATTATCAGCATTTGCAATTCTTGCATTTGACTCCTGGTGCCTTGGTGTATCCACTGCACTATAATACATCCACTTTGATACTATCTTAAAACCACTCTTTTCCATCATGCTCTGTGACGCAAAATTGGTTGTACTCACTATTGCAGATGCTTGTCGAGCGCCTTTCCGCCTGCCATACTCTAGCATTTTTGTGAGTAGCCTTGTTGCAATGTAAGACCGGCGATGATCAGGGCGTACTCGTACACCTTCAAGCCAGACGTCTTTGCCTTCGGGACAGATAGCAACATGTGACATCGCAATCTTCTCCCCCCCGTCAGACTCGACTACAAATAGCTGGCCATTCTTTTCTGTGTACCAATAATCCCACACTCTATCGATGTAGTCGCCCCAGCTGAAGGTGTTTATGCAAAAACGGAGGATCTCGTCCTTGTCTGATCTTCTGGCGGGCCTGATTGTTATCATCAAGTTTTCTTATAGTACCTCGTTCCATCGTGCGGATAAGAGTTATTATGAGCTACTACTTGACATTCTTAATGATTCACGGACTTCTACAAGCGAGTCAGTCTCTTAATATTATGATGAAATAGGGATGTATTGTCAAACTGATATATCGTCGATATATTTTGTATGCAGTCTTTTTGGTATAAATGTAGTCCAGTATAGTCTACACCTAGGGACGTTGTTGTTGCTGCTGCTCTGACTCTGCTTGGTCTAAGTACAATAGAATTGGATACCATACTTTTATTGCTTGTCAATATCAGTTTCAATGTCTGCGTTCAACTTTAAACACAGTTCGTATATAGTGGAGAAAGTATATCATCTCTTGCTATGGCTGCAGCTCAATTAGGCATATAGATCATAACATAAAATATTTCAAATGTCAAGGCGTTTAGCTGATGTGAGTTCTGTTCTAAACCCTGCTTAAAATGGACCTCCTGCACTGCGCCATCAATATAGGATAGTCTTGTTTTGGGGGGCGGTGGTGGGAGGCTTGCGGCAAAGGCTTTTGATTCGCAGGATACAGGTATTCAGCTTATCAAAGTCATCAAACATGGTGCTTTTAGGCAAAAAAGCTCACATTAATTGGGCAATAAGGGCTATGGTACTACTCTTGCTTGCTCACTGCCTTTGCTGATGACTCAGGGTCTGCAGTAATTACTGAAAGCCAAGGTTTCAACAGATCGGGATTGAGCTTGACCAGATCTACATTTGCATCTCTCAACAGCTGCGTGCCATCTTCAGGATAGTAGGCAAGCACCACTATCCTCTTTATGCCGACACTTATAGCCATCTTGCTGCATTCTATGCATGGAGCAAAAGTAGAGTAGAGCATAGCGCCCTTTGTGCTCCCAGCATTGCCAAAGAGGGCGCATTGCATTATTGCATTCGCCTCAGCGTGAGTGCACAAGCAGCGATCAAGGCCTTCGCCGGACTTGACCTCACCCTTCGTTCTGTCAAGACAACGAAGACATCCGCCCTCATAGCAGTTCTTTATCCCTGGCGGTGTTCCATTATAGCCGGTAGCTATCTGCCTGTTGTCCTTGACAATTACTGCGCCAATGTGGCGGGAAAGGCAGTTTGAACGAAGCTTGGCTATTTCTGCTTGCAACATGAAATATGTGTCCCAGTCAGGTCTCTGCATTCTCTAGCAGTAGTGACAATTACTATAAAAATTGTGGTATTTTTTAAAGCTCATACTCCATGACTTCTTTATTCCAATCTCCTGCATTGATATGTCCTCTACGTTGCAACGCCCTCTGCACGTCAGCGCGAAAGCCCCATTCATAATCTTACCCTGAAATCCTTTAAAATTATGCAATGCAGTAAATGAAGAATGGCGGCAAAACAGGAAAAAGAAGAGGAGCAGGGAAAAAAGATCAAAGTTGACGGCATGGAAGTCAAAGTCAAGACGCCGCCACCTCGAAAAGTAAGGCCTGTATACTATTGTCAAACATGCGATACATCCTTTCCAAGTCAATTGGATTTAG
>JBKPNF010000225.1:0-2670 GCA_046732455.1 Thermoproteota archaeon
TCCAAATGGTTATAAAATACAGCAGTTGTTGCTATAGCAACAATTAGTATCAAATATAGAATGATCCCAATAAAGAACCATTTTGCAGGTCCTTCAAATGATAAGGAAAGGAATTGAATTATATCGACATCTGTAGTTAATAGCTGAAATGCTACTGTGACTAAGGCCATTCCTGTAATTATTCCTCCCTGGATTATAGCTGCTATAATAAACCTATTTCCCCATTTAGTTTTGAGACTGTTACTGTTGTTGTCATTATTATTGTTCCCCGTCATTCTATAATACCTCTAAATCCTCTTTTCTGATATCACTTTTAGCCTTAAGATATCTTCGAACAAACTCCTTCATATCTTTATAGAATCACTATTGTGGGAATGATGGACTTATGATGCTGTCTTTTCCAGCGCTCAGCCCTGCTGGCCACCATCGATCTGAATTTCCATCTCCACAAGGGATAACAACATTGTGATCATTAGAGATATCGAATATGTGCCAAGAACAAAGGGCACATCGCTTGAAAGACTGTATTTTTCATTCTTCAACTAGCTACTGCTGTCTTCTTCTTCGTGATATTAGCTGGACGGCGCCTGGAAGTTGGCAAGCTGTGCTTAATGGCTGCCATCAGTCTTTTTTCATCCCACGACTCATCATAGCGTATGCCATTAATGTAAAAAGTTGGCGTGCCATTCACGCCGCTCCGGATACCACTCATAAAGTCCTCACGAACACGGCCCGCATGAACATGCTTAGCCATTTCATCATCAAACCTTGCAATGTCCATTCCCAATGCTGATGCATATTGTCTCAAATGCTTATCATCAAGCTCCTGCTGGTGCTCATATAGGTAGTCGTGCATTTCCCAAAATTTATTCTGCGATCCTGCAGTCTCTGCAGCTTCCGCTGAATGCTGGGCATGAGGATGCGCTTGTGTAATAGGAAAATTGCGAAATACGAAACGAAGTTTATCTCCAAAACGCTCTTGTATGTTTTTGATTATAGGGTAGGCTTGTCCACAATAGGGACATTCATAATCGCCATATTCAACTAATGTGACATATGCCGCATCGGGCCCCTGAATGTGGTCACGCTCACTGACAGGCAGAGTCAATTTTGTAGTTGCCGTTGCCGCCTTGGCTGTCGTTTTAGCCATTTTTACTTGCTCTATTTCTCCTTCTCCTTGCTTAATGATTCAAGGGCTGCAAGAACACCGTTGGCACCTGGGTTTACGCCGACTGGAGAAACATAGCTCCAGCGAATAATTCCATCACCGTCAATGACAAAGAGTGCTCGTTCAGCCGTGCCGTCTTTTTCGCGATAGACGCCATATTGCTGTGCCACTGAACCCTTTGGATGAAAATCAGACAGCAATGGGAATTTCAAATTTCTGGCTCGAGAGAATGCAATGTGGGACCAGACATTATCTTCTGAA
The DNA here is from genome assembly GCA_046732455.1 of Thermoproteota archaeon. Lineage (GTDB taxonomy): Archaea > Thermoproteota > Nitrososphaeria > Nitrososphaerales > Nitrososphaeraceae > Nitrososphaera. The sequence goes on from JBKPNF010000225.1 coordinate 1,430, forward strand.
ATACCTAGAAGTTGAGCATTAAAGCGACTGAATTCTGGCAATATCTCGTTAAACAAAGTCATCTCATCTCCGCACACTGGGCTAAAATCTGCAGGATAGAAAACAAGGACTAGGGGTCTATTGCGAAACTCTCTAAGTGATACTGTCTCGTCAGGCGTGCTCTTGAGTGAAAAGTCTGGTGCGGGAATGCCTGCAGAAAGAGGCGTGGAAGGCAACGCTGGTGACGATGTTTGCGGCTTGGAGACAGATTTCTGCCTTTGGCTTCTTTTGGTTCTTTTATTCTTGTTGTCCATATTATTTGCCTAATTCTAAACATATAGCAGCTGCATACTTTAATAAACTTGCACAGCCAGACAAGCTCTGCTTTCAATTTCGGCTAACGCCTTTACTAAAGCCTTCTTCATATCCCCTGTTATTCTATGGATCTTGCTCTTCATCGCCCCTTCATCCTACTCATCATGCTCTGCATCTTCTATATCATGAGCTTCCACTATCATCTGCAAGAGCTTGATGATGCCACTGCGGCATTAGGGGCAATTCAATATCAGATACACTTTTAGAATTAAACTATCAATAGCAAAACTTCTTTGCCTTCTTGTTTGGATGCAACTCGTACATGTGTAATATATCTCACATGCTTGGTAGTAAGAGAGAGACAAAAGGTTTTCCTTTACTCACTTGAAAGCCCATAGTGTTCTGTAATCAAGTGGCGATAATGCTGTGGTGGCATTAATGAAGAAACACTTCTCTGAACTACCTCGCTGAGGGCAGGGTGTATATGCATAGCACTTAGTATAGGCTTTGCAGTACGTTCATGCTGCGTATACATTATGTTGACTATTTCTTGAATGAGAACCGATGCGTGTGGCCCAATAATATGAGCTCCAACGAGTTCTAAGTCGTCAGCCTTTACAATAACCTTAACAAAAAAATTCTTTATGCCCATGGCTAGTCCTTTTGCAGTGTCTTCATACCTCGCAATACCAAGAAGGATATTATTTTCACCATAGTTTGCCAAGGCTTCTTTTTCACCTAGACCCACAGCAGCAATTTCAGGATATGTAAAAACACCGTGGGGGACAGCATGATAGTCTTTTGTTACCTTGTTCTTCTCATCCTTTTTCAACACAGCATTATAGGACACAAGTTCTGCTTCATAGTTTGCCTTATGCTTAAATGGATACACACCATTTGCATCACCAAAAGCCCAGACATTTGGCTGCGATGCCTCTAGGTATTCA
>JBKPNF010000226.1:0-2984 GCA_046732455.1 Thermoproteota archaeon
TAATTCGAGAAATAAAAAAAATACCGGAAACTGTTGAAGTATCAGGTGTGTATGGCGTCTACGACATAATTGCTAGAATAAGCTCAGATTCTATGGATAAACTAAGAGAGACAATAACTTGGCATGTTAGGAGAATAGATAAAGTGCGTTCCACATTGACTATGATTGTGATTGAGGGCCAAGGCGAACAGCCAACAAAAATGATCTGATTATTGAATCAGGTCCTTGACGTAACTTGTGATAATTGATGCCTCCTCCTGACTGTTAAAAAAGTGGGGAGCCGCTCTTACTGCTTTCTTTCCGCGTCCAATGTCTCTAGCTGCAAGTATTATGCGGTTCTGCTCAAGCTGTCTTATCAATGTTGACGAGTCGGCCTTCTGCGGCATGAATGTGACGATAGACGAGCGCTTGTTCTCATCATCAGGACCGTACATCTTGACGGCAGGAATCTTGGTTATTTCCTCACGAAGGATGCCGGCAACCTTCATGTTCTTCTCCCTTATTCTCTCAAGCCCAATTCTAAGGATGTAGCGCAAAGATGCTTCAAGTCCTACTGCGCCAGGAAAGTTACGAAAGCCGGCCTGAAGCCTAGCTGGCATATCCAAATATGCCACGATGTTCTTTTCAGAAAGAGTGGCAGACTCGCTGCCAATTTCAGGCGGCTCTAATATTCCAAATGCCTTCTTGCTACAATAGAACACACCTATACCCATCGGGCCGCAGAGCCACTTGAAGCCAGGGAATGCCATAAAATGACACCCGATCTTTTTGACATCGACTGAGATAGTGCCTGCGCTTTGGGCTGCATCAACACAAAACAGGACATTGTTTTCCTGCGCAATCCGGCCAACCTCTTCAACTGGCATTATGGCTCCAGTATTGTAAAGCACATGGCTCAGTGTAATGAGCCGGGAGCCTTTGACCAATTTTTCAAGCTGACCAAGGTCAAAGTATCCATTTTCGTCTGTCATATCAAGCTCTTTCAATTGCACGCCTTTTCTCTGTGAGAGCGCAACCCAGGGTAAGTAATTGGCGTAATGTTCGTGCCTGCCTCCTCTTACCACTATTGTATCACCAGTTTTCCAATCTAGCCCGTTTGCTACTATATTGAGACCCTCAGTGGTACTTTGCACAAGCACGACTTCATCACGTTCGCAGTTGATCAGATGAGCTACCCTTGTCCGCAACTCGTCAAGGAGCGATATGATGTAATCAGAAATGCTAGGGGAGTCAGGACCGGCCTGTGCACATGTGAGCATAAAGTCAGTCATTGCCTTAATGGTGGACAGGGGTGTTGGAGCAACGGCCCCATTGTTCATGTAGATAGTCTTCTTTGTTATTGGATAGTCATCATCTCTTAGCTGGCCGTCATCAATTTCAGTCATGTTATATTGAACCTCCTGCAATAGAATAACAAGTGGATCCTACCAAAATATTGAGTAGGGGCGGCTTAAATACGCTAATGTTTACCGACCCGTATGCAAAGCTCTGCTACACCGCGCATCTGGCCTCGCAGTTTGAGAGAATTATCTATATCGACCTTGACACGACATTTGCAGCGTATTTCAATGCAGGGTTTGTGCATACAAACAGTATAGTTGACATCTATTTGCCTTCAGAGGGTCGACTTGCTGCCATGACAAAAGACGTGCTTCAATCTATGGGGGATAGCTCGCTTGTAATTTTCGATTCTGTCAATAGCTTTTACAACCTGTTTCCGATACGGCAGCAGATGGGCAGTCTGAACCATCTACTTTCCGTATTGATAATGCTACTCGTCCGGGCCGGACTCGATGCAAATGTTCCAGTGCTTGCTACAAGCATGCTTCGCTACAGAAAAGACGGCGGGTGGGTCCAGTCGCCTGCGAGTCGCAGGCTCCTCCAGCGCAAGAGCGCTGTTAAGCTAAGCGTTGATTGGCATGGAAGCGACTTGGCACTCAAAATAGTACAACATGAATCGATTGAAGCTGGTAAGATATTTGTGTACAAGTGCAACTCTATCAGAGTTTGACTCCTACAAGTATGAATCCCAAGAGAAGGGCAACGCCCACCACGCCAAATCCTGCCATCAGCAGCACCTTTTGTACCTTTGGGTTTGCTGACCTTCCTGATTGGTAGAGCATAAAGGTGCCTGCCATGCCTAGGAAGAGAATCAGTGTAAAGACTACGGTCTCGCCAATAGTCTGGGCGGAGCGGGACGGAATCATGAATCTGTTGATACCCCTGCCCTCAATTAGAGAATTTATCATGCCTGAGGCGAGCGCAAAAAATGTAGTAAAGTACGCTACAGCGACTATCCACACAACTTTAGAAGGGGGTGTAAGCATGATGTTGCTATAACTCTTAAAAATCCTGACTATAAATAAACCTTCCATGACTACTGCTACTAAATGCACTGCTTGCCACCGAAAAGCCTTGTCAGGCATCAAATATTGCCTGCACCACAAACAAGCATTTGATAGCATGATCAATCACTACAAAGTATGGGTTAAAGCATATGGTCAGATATCATGGCAAGAATTTTTGACCAACCTGTCTAGCATGCAAGAAACAGGTAGATGGATAAAAGAAGTGATTGAGGTAGAATTAAAAAAGTAGAAGGGGAAAAAGAGAAGAGTTATTGGAGGAGTCCTACATGTCCATTCCGCCCATACCTCCCATTCCGCCCATTCCGCCCATTCCACCCATTCCACCGCCTGGTGGTCCTGGTGGTCCTCCACCGCCGGATTTGGTTGAGGCAATGACATCGTCGATCCTCAGTAGCATCGATGCGACTTCTGTGGCGGACTTGATTATTTGCTCCTTCACTACAAGCGGCTCTACTATGTCCAACTTGCTTATATCAGCAACCTTGGCGTTCCGTACATCGACACCTGTCCACTTGCTGCCCTTGCTCTGCTTTGAGCGTAGCTCTGTGAGTGTATCAATAGGATCCATCCCAGCGTTCTCTGCAAGAGATAGGGGTATCACTTCCAAGGCTTCTG
>JBKPNF010000227.1:0-1594 GCA_046732455.1 Thermoproteota archaeon
AACTAGAGATATGACAGAGCAACAACAAGTTGAAACGAACAAAAACAAAGTAATGACCTTCTACGACACGATGTTCAACCTGAATAATCCTTCCGATGCCATCAAAGGATATCTTGGAGAGGGTGTACATTCAACACAATCCAGCATTGGCTGACGGCAAGTACGCTTTCATTGAGTATTTTGGGAGAATGGCAAAAGAGTACCCGGGTAAGCGTGTTCACTTCAAGCGAGCCATAGCAGATAAAACTATGTGCTCTTACACTAAAATCAGGAGTGGCCCAGTGACATAAGCAACAGGGCCGGGATTGACATCTTTCGCCTAGACGACAATGGCAAGATTGATGAGCATTGGGATGTACTTCAAAGGATACATGAGAAAAGCGCCAACAATAATACAATGTTTTGATTCAAAAAGAGCAGTTATCTTCCCACCACCACCACCATCTTAAGATTAGTAGTTCAAAAAACTCATTAAGGGTCAAATTTGTCTATCATAAGCAAGTATGAGCTCCAAGAAGGGTAAGCTATATGTTGTTGGAGTAGGACCTGGCAACCATGATCATATGACATACAGAGCAAAGATGATCATTGAGAAAAGTGAAGTCATCATTGGCTATGATACATACGTTAGCCTTGTTGAAGACCTGATAACAGGCAAAGAAGTCTACCGTTACGCTATGACCCAAGAGGTGGATCGAGCAAATCAAGCGATCGACTTTGCAGAAAAGGGTAGGATCGTTTCACTTGTTTCGTCCGGCGATCCTGGCATTTATGGCATGGTTGGACTCATATATGAAATCCTGGCTCAAAAAGGTTGGAACAGGGAGGACAGTAGTAGCATCTATGTTGAATGTGTTCCCGGCGTTTCTTCACTAAATTCATGCGCTGCCCTTGTAGGCTCACCCCTCATGACCGACTTCGCAGTTGTCAGCATGAGCGATTTGCTAGTTCCATGGGACATCATAGTCAAGCGCGTCGAAGCTGCAGCCATGGGCGACTACGTGACTGTCATATATAATCCGGCAAGCAAGAAGAGGGTTCATCAGCTGCGAGATACAAGAGAGATATTTTTGAAATACAGAAAGCCGGATACGCCAATTGCAATAGTCAAGGGTGCTTATCGAGAAAGCCAGGAGATGGTTGTGACCACTTTGGACAAGATGCTTGAACATCAAGACATGTTGGGGATGATAACTACCGTCATTGTGGGGAACTCGTCAACTTTTAATTACGAAGGGATGATGATAAATCCGCGTGGCTACACCTCGAAATACGAGTTGATCAAGCAACAACAACAACAACAGCCTACTAAACAATAAATAACCACTTATAGAATAAGTGCGTTTGATTCTCGCTGGCTGCCTGCTTCCGCTATTTCTTCATCTTAATAGATTGAAAATTAAAAGAAAAAAGAGAAGTGGCGTTTAGATGACTTGCCACGGTCTCGTTGCGAAAGTAACTCCAAGGCCAACGCCGATAATTATGCACTGATAGACAATGTTTTGATATGGAATTGGCTTTATTATTGGTTCTCCTGTGACGCTCACTGTCGCGCCCCTTCCAAGACCCGGCCCTACGTGCTCAACGTTTAGCT
>JBKPNF010000228.1:0-10646 GCA_046732455.1 Thermoproteota archaeon
AAAGTGCTCACTTAGCGGCCTTTGTGCCCGCAGGCAGTACACTCGTACTTTTTCTGCTTGCCCTTGCAACCTTCGCAACGCCATATCGTTGCGTTTCTGCATTTTGGACAGCTGAAACTCTCTGACAGCTCCCCCGGCCTCACTTGTCTACCACAGGCATTACAGTTTGGCACCTCATAAGAACCGGCATACATTGACTTGGGTGCATATCCTCATGGGAGTATTTTTACTTTATTGAAGTCAAGGCTTAAAAATAAAGTGATTTATGTCATCTATGCGAAGTTTTATGCCATGAGCATTGGAAGATATCTGGCAAGGAAGCTGGCCAAGGATCCAGACGATAGAGCTAGAGAATTTTACATTGTATTATGCCAGTAATTGACATATTAGAAGAGAGAGCAACTAACTAGAAGTCACTACGATCTCCCAGTCTATGCCAAGATGCAGATTAGCCTCTCAGTATATAGATGGTCTAAATTTTCTTTTTCAATGCAACTGCAACTGCCGCAGCAGACGCAGCAAAGCCGCCGTATGCAAGATAAAAGTTATATGGCAACATCAAGGCGGACCCAACAAACAATGCAGAAGCAAGTATGCTTGCTGCAAGTGCGCTATTATTTTTCTCGTATCTGCCATTGGGTCCTATCGTTTCAAGATATGTCTTTAGCAGCGGCCCAACACTTATTGAATCCTGAATTCCCTTTGCAAACCTCTTTGCAGATACTTTTACTTCCTCAATGTAGGCGTCACGTAGAAGGCCCTCTGCTTCAAGGAGGCCTGCAAGCACTTTGACGAACTGGAATGGCACCTTATGGTGGTAGTGGATACCCTCAAGAATAGAAGACATACGCATGTAGAGTGCAAGGTTCTTTGGTAGTCGGAAAGGAAATCGGCTCATCGTCTTGTTTGCAAGGTCTACTAGAGCTTGTACTTCCATCCTGTCGACCTGCCGACCATGCAGGGATTGAATGCTGAGTGCAATGCCGCGCTCAACTATGTAACGGTTCACTGTGGGCTCAAGCGTCCCAAGCTCTATTAGCACGTTGACAGTCCTTTCTGGGTCCTTATCTATCAGGCCAAGGTAGAGGCGAATAAGCCGGATGCGGGTCTCGCTGTCAAGCCTTCCCACCATTCCAAAGTCGTAAAGTATCAGGCGGCCGTCGTCTGCAACTGAAATGTTGCCAGGATGTGGATCAGCATGAAAGATATTGTGGTGCAGAAGCATCTTGAAGAACAGTCTATGAACGCGCACTACGAGCTTTTCTCTGTCGATTCCTTTATCATCCAGCCTTGGAATGTCAGTTATCTTGACTCCTGGGACATATTTCATTGTAAGCACATGTTTGGTCGTCCTCTCCGAGAATATGTCCGGTATTATGACTGACGGATCGCCTACCAAGTTGCGCTTGATCGTAAGCAAGTTCTCTGCCTCAATACGGTAGTCCATCTCTTCGTGTACCGTTTCAATGAACTGTGCCATCATGGCTTCTGCCGAGAATCTCAAGTTGGGGTCGATAAACCGCGTTGCAAGGGGCAATATCTTTTTCAGAACATAAATGTCGTCTTCAATTATCCTTTCAATATTTGGCCTGCACACTTTGACTATAACCTGCGTGCCATCATACTTTGCCAAGTAGACCTGTCCAAGGCTGGCCCCAGACAGCGGAGCAGTGTCAAACTCTTCAAATGCATCTTCTATCCTACCTAACTCGTTTTCGATTACTGGCTTTACCTGCGAGAACGGAGCAGGTGGAACATCGTCCTGCAATTTTGAGAGCACTTCAAGGTACGGTTGAGGCAAAATGTCCACCCGGGTTGAAAGCCACTGGCCAAGTTTGACGTATGAGGGCCCGAGGTCAATGAACGTTTTGAGCACCCTACGAGCGTGCCTACGGTACTTTTCTTCGTCGATGTTTCTACCTTCATGCTTGACCCATTCGCGCCGGTCTCGTCGCAAATTTATTACGATAGGCAAGAGTTTTAGCACTACCTTAGCGACATGCAATTTTGAAGGATGTGGAAAGACTGATGGATCGACAAAAGCCTTGTCCTCTTTTCGGATCTGGGCTGGGCTCTCCGTCGAGCTTACTCACTCCTTTTCTTTTTCAGCGAGCTGGCCACATTGAAAACAAGGTTGCCTGCTGCAGAGCCGAATATGTATCCCCCCAGAGCTGCAGCGGCGATGGCAGCGTCCTTTGTGATGTTGCCCTCCTTTTTGCACATATTGTAGACTGTTGTGCCTAAGTCCCAGCCGACTATGAATTCAGCTATCGCGCCTGCCAAGTATTCCGGCGCATCCACGAGGAAGTGTCCAGGGGGGTTACTTGATGGATCCACTGCGTCCATGTGGACACTAGAGTGAGCATCATAATCTCTGATGTGAAGGTTTCCATAGCGGTACTGCTTGTTAGCTCCCTTTTTGCTGCCAAAAGGAGTCTCCTTGAGGTCAATTATAGGCCTGGCGGCCTTGGGTACAATGATGTTGCCATCGCCGTCAATGAACTCCACATCCAAAAAAAGATACCAACTGGATATAAAATTAACGAATAAGTTTAATCCCTGCCTGCCTCACATCTGTAAGACGATGAGAGGCGTTAAAGTCTTTGAAAGCAGCAGGATCTACTCCGGCGGCATCAAACTCAGGAAGGACAACTTCTCACTAAACGGCAAGGTTTTGAATAAGGAAATTGTTGAACATCAGGACTCTGTCGGGATAGTAGCCGTCAGAGGTAGCAGCGTTATTCTCGTTAACCAGTACCGCCATGCGGCAAATAAGATGCTGCTAGAGATTCCAGCAGGAAAGATAGAAAAGGATGAAACGCCTAGGCAGGCGGCAGTTCGTGAAATGGCAGAAGAGATTGGCTGCTCCGGCACTCTCAGACCGTTGTTGAAATGGTATCTTGCACCAGGGTACTCTACTGAGTTGATGCACGTATTTGTTGCTACGAACCTAAGAGAAATAACAAGGGGTCTTCTGGATGATGACGAGAATATTGAGATAAAGGAGATGAGACTGAGTGCAGCAATCGAGAAGTGCGTCAACGGAAATATCGAGGATGCAAAGACCATAGCTGCATTGCTAGCCTATTACAGTCAGTGCGACTGAATCGGCAAATATTTTTTCCTTGCGTCATCTAGACTAATCCTTTCAATCCCCAAACCTTGATGGTTCAATTTGTCGTTTGCTACCCGCGCAATTCTCTCTACTTTGTGGCACACACATACACTGGGATAAGCTCGCCCTGTCTTTGCTGCCGGACTACCAGAACGTCATTTGTATGAATTAATCAGATGAGGGGTGGATGTATAGATGGCTTTACGACGGATGAAAATTAGTTGGTCGTTGCTTGCCAAAAAAAGGAGTAAATAAGAGCATGAAATAGTCTGATTCCATCCAAAGGTAACCTGAAGCACAAATTGCTAAACAAAATATACAGTATTTGTGTATTCGTTAGTTAGTTTTTACAGATATAAAATCCAGGCCAGTTATGTGTGATGCAGTTGAAAATGAACTAATCGGGGATGTCTGCGCTAGCTTGTCCTCACTCAACAAAGTCGCCGATAGAATCAACAATTTCTACTACAGGGTTTGCTTCACCTTCTGTTAGGTCATAGGATGTTGTTATTGCTAGTTGAATATAGCAATAACTAACGAGTGAGCGCTAAACCCTATAATCATATATGATTAGGAGCAGTCAAAGACTTCAGGAAATTTAAACAGAGACACAACCGTCATAACCCAATGTGAAATATAAGGAGCACACAAATACAGACTTGGGATCTTATTTAATGAATTCATGTTGCTTGAGGTTACCAAGGAATTGCCTCCAAGGTAAATGCTGCTAGAAAATATTTATGCAATGAATACAACATCTAAATTGCATGACTTTAATCCATTATGCAGCTCGAGAGTTATCTCGAGAGATAGGCAAACGATCACGTGAGTTTTATGAATTTGTAATGCCAGCAATAGATATGTATGAAGATGAAAATGGTCTAGTTGTTAAGATTGACTTGCCGGGTTTCAAGAGAGAGGAGATCAAGATTAGTATTGAAGAAGATATCCTGTCAATAAGAGCAAAAAAAATGGAACCGCAGGATGAAAGTCTTGGCACCGTAATCTATAAACAGAGACCTGTTCAAATAGATAAAAGAATATCGTTGCCTATCTCTGTCAAAGAGGGAGAAAAAGTGACTGGAACAGCAATATATTTGGATGGAGTCGTCACATTGAAGATTCCTATTTCAAGGGCAAACGTTATTCCAGTAACATGATAACGAACTAAATTGACTGACCTAAAAAAGATTTTTATCTTTCCTATTTGATGTCTGCATGCTTACCATTGTGCCTTACCCTGAGCTATTAGTTGATATTTGGTATAGCTGGCATGATCATTGCTGCCTGAATTCCAAGTGAAATAAGGCTTGCTCTGCATCTTGAGATTTCTGACCTGCTAATCTAGGGCTACCTCAGGTTATGCCTGTCTCTGTCATATGCATCATGGCTCATACTTGTGACATAAGGGCAGCCTTGTCTTTTCTGAAATTATTGATATTTGTTTTCTGCTAAGCAACTATAGCGTTTTCTTCTTCTAGCTGTATCATCCTTTCGCTATAGGAGGTCTTGTATTCTTGGTATAAAGCCTGTTTGATAATTTCCACATGATTGGCAAGTTCTTTGATACAGTCAGATTCACTTTCATAATCCCTTTCAATCTCTTTTGGAGATATACCAAGCGATTCTAATTCATTAATCCAAAAGCCTTTCCTATCTGACCGTTCAATAAGTGGAAAAGATACCATATTCCTATACCTCACTCGTGCACAGATCTATTACTCTTGTAATATAAGAACCCCGTGAGGGACAAGAATGACTATTGAATGATACCGTGCAGCCCTACCGGGTTGATGCCACGATCGACAGAAATTATCGCGTTGTCCTCCGATCTTCAGACAAAACTGCAACCGATAGCTGCAGCTTGCCAGGCTTGTAGGTTGTGCTGCTCCCTTTCCGCAACACACCCATCCAGTCTCTTATCTCCTACTGTCTTGACCGAAGGAATTCGGGCTTTTCTTTTTGCTTCAGCATAAGTAATGCACTGAAGCGTTAACTCGGTGTCGTCAACAAGCCCTACGTCTAACGGTAGCGCAACCTATTCTTTCAGCCCAAGATCAATTGGGAACGCCAGCCCTGTCTGGTTGGCGGGGGCAGATGGTCAATATATGGAGACGACCCCCTGTCATCACCAGAATGTCAGCTTGCTCTATTGCATCTGTAGCTGGCTCAGTTCCAAGCATGCCGATTGTGCTTAGGCTATCTGGGTGGTCGTCATCTGGCACCGCCGCCTTCTCAAGAAGCGACTCCGCTGCAATGTCGGCTATCCTTGTGCCTTCTTCTTCTCTTCAACCATGCCTACTATATGTGTTCAGACAGGATAAGTTAACTACGTAGCAGACATTCAGACTTTGACAATAGCGTCGATGATCCTCGCAAGCTCAATATCGTAGTTGCTTATGCCATTGACATCGTGGGTCACAAGGTCAATCCTAACGCGATTGTAAACATTAAACCATTCTGGATGGTGGTTCATCTTTTCTGCATTCATTGCAACTTTCGTCATAAATCCAAATGCCTGCACAAAGTCGTCAAACTCGAATGTCTTGTTTATCTTGCCGTTGACAACCTTCCAGCTGTCGAGCTTGCTTACCTCCTGCTCTACCTCACTCTGCGATAATTTGCGATACTCGTCTTCTGACATAAAATTAAGGGGGACGATGTATCTAATACATCTTGCCCATCTGAATGAACGTCATCCTTTTGGCAGCTATTTTATAGCATCTATATTGCAAGTGTGGCCGCTATAGAAGCGATACCTACTGGAAATTCGGGCACCACAGTGAGGCCGGATTGCACTGATTCATTCGTGTCCTTTATCTTTTCTACCCGCACATTGAATGAACCCGCTGATGTAAACGTCACATCCTGAGAGGATATATCCTCAGGAGTCGTCACTCCTCTGGGGGCGTGTTACTTCTTTGCCATCCTTGTCCACCAGAATAAGCGCCGATGTTGTCACGAGTCCTAACTTACTGCTATTGCTTTTATTGGTTTGTTGTTTGGGTTGATGTAGTTTGCTCCTTTCTCCTTATGGTGGCCCTTGGCATAACGTGCAGACATATTGATGTATTTCTGAGGGAAAAGGAGTGACAAAGTAAAAAGTAAATGACTCCGGGCTAACCTCATCTTGTGTGATTCATATAATCAAAAATCTACGGCTATCTATCCAATGCATGGCGGGAACATACTACTTTGCAGATTTTGCTTTTTTAAATTATAACGTCCGCACAAAAAGTTAAGAGCGATTGATTAAGTTATAATGCGGAGAAGAAGAAGAAAGAAGGAGAGGAGGACTGATAAAACAAAAATGGCAACAAAGTTTTATTCCTATTGGGTTTATGTAGCCCAAGACAACGAGTTAAATAACGCAAGTACTCAAGACTTAACAAATCAATTGCAAACGGTCCTAGGAACACATAGATTATTATCGATTACTAGTTCGGCAACTAATGGCGTCGTTGTTACGACTATGGCTTATGAGGTGCCAGACGAGTAAAATGAAAATATCCCATTTCTTCATGTACTAATTCGGTTTTGTTCTGTATGCGACATTCAGGCTTACTGCATGATCCAACTGGTAAGCATAAACCTGTATTAAGAGAGGAGAAAGAGGAGGATAAGGCAGGGAATTTTTGTACTCTCAACTTGAGGCAATTTTTCAGAAGTTAAAATTGTTGCAGGATACATATTGGCTATTTTTGCGAGCATGCAACTCCAAATACTATTAATATCGATCTGCTCAACTGACGAGCAGTTTTGCAGGATGGGTAGTCTAGCCTGGTTAGGATACCTGTCTTACACACAGGTGGTCGAGAGTTCAAATCTCTCCCCATCCATTATTTACTGCTATGCGTCACCAATAAAGATGCATAGCAGAGACGCCCCAAAACATGATGCCCACGATTCAAGACATGAATGGAGAGATGCTCGCTTGATATTATTAATTTAGTAGGCTACAATCTTCTAGCCTGCAAACCTTTCCATTACTCTTCCAATACACTTGGTCGTCTTGTTCAACAGATCAATCCTTGCAAACTCGTTTGGAGAGTGCATGCGGGCAAACATGTAAGTGCTACCTATTGAGATACATGGTGCCTTGAGCACTTTTGCAAACGAGTACATCGGACCCGTGCCGGCAGAAGAGACGCTTATTATTGCTGAACCAAAGGTCTCTTTTGCAGCCTGTTCCACCTGCCTGACAAACGGGTCGCTAATCGGCGTCCTTGATGCAGCCTCGCCATGTATGAGCTTCACCTCTATGTCTGAAAAGCCGTGCTCCTTCAAGTGATTTTTGAGCCGCTCGAGCTGCTTTTCCGGCATCATGTCCGGCACAAGCCGAAAGTCTATTTTGACCACTGCCTGAGAAGGCAATACCGTTTTTGCACCTTCGCTTAGGTAGCCGGAGTTAAAGCCGGCAATGTTGCAGGTAGGCATTCCGACGAGCGCCTTTTTTATGTCAGTGCCCTTTGTATCGGCGACAAACTTGCTGACACCATACTCTTTCTTGAATTCTTCCACGTCAAAGGGCTCACTTGCAATGACTGATAGTTCTTGCTCCGTAAATGGCCTCACTTCCTTGTACCAATCTTTGATTAGTATCTTGCCGGTCTGATTGCGCATTGTGTTGAGCGCATAGATAAGACGCCACGCGGGGTTTTCAATAAGCACTGCAAGACTTGAATGGGCGTCACGCACCGGCCCCATTGCTATCAATTCAACATATAGCAGCCCCTTCATGCCGAGGCTGATTATTGGCCTATCCTTAGCATCTACATATCCAAACTCCCATATTACGCCGTCGCATGAAAGCCTATTACTGTACCTATTGAAGTACTGCTCAACATGCACGCTTCCGATCTCCTCCTCGCCTTCTACCATAAACTTGACATTGCAAGGCACGTCTCCTGTCTTTTTCAAGCAATATTCAACTGCCTTGATGCGCGTAATCAATTCCCCCTTATCGTCAGCTGAGCCTCTTCCAAACACATAGTTACCCTCTACCTTTCCACTAAAGGGGTCGTTCTCCCATAGTTCGAGTGGTTCTTCCGGCTGTACGTCATAATGGTTGTAAAACAAAATAGTCTTGTTCGGATTTGACTTTGATTTCACTTCGCCATAGACGATGGGCGGAATAGTCTTGTCGTCCAAGTAAAGAACTTCAGAGTCGATGCCTGCCTTGCGCATTATTTGTGCAACTAGGTTAGCGCACTCGACTAGGCCTTGCTTTTTTGCAGAAACGCTTGGCTGCCTTATCAGAGTTTGGAGGTCTGCAAGTAGACCCTCCATTTCAGAATCTACTACTTCGTTTATCGCACTCAATGCAGTGTGTAGAGATTTTGCAATTGAAAATAAAGGTTGCTTTTTGAATCTTTGGCTACTTGTTTTTGATTTAATGATCCTGCATCTAAATTCTAATTTTCAACCGTTAAACTAAGATCTGCTTTAGTCTGCGGGGTCGATCCTCATCCTGATCGTGTCAGGTCCTACTACAGTAAATTGCGATGTTTCCTTTTTTGGCACATCGATTAACACACTATAAAATACCCATATTCCAAATACAAATGCGATGATTGCTGGGATTACTAGCAGCATCAAGATACCGCTTGCCATTGTCAGCATGTATTATCCTGCTTCTGGCGGTAAAAAAGCTATCCATATGAATCATTTATAACCAGCCTCAGACGCCTTTCACTTCATGTCAAACTCGATCTTCTTTTCTCCCAAGTCGATCGCTATAATTGGAGCTTCTGAAAAGCCGGGAGTGGGCAAGACGATCTTTTACAATATTGCCAAGCATTTCAAGGGCAAGATTTACCCAGTCACCCCGTCAAACCCTACAGTGGGCGGCGTGACAGCGTACAAGAACGTGCTTGATATTCCAGATTCTATAGACCTTGCAGTGGTGGCTGCACCCAGCAAATTTACCCCTGATGTCATAGAAGAAGTGGGCAAGAAGGGGATCAAGGGTGCAATCATTGTTTCGGCAGGTTTCAAGGAGGTGGATGAGGCTGGGGCCAAGCTGGAAAGAGAGGTTGGCGAAATTGCCAAGAAGTATGGCATCAAGGTCATTGGTCCAAATTGCCTTGGAATAATGAGCTTTTCAAAGGATAACATAATGAACTCCACATTTCTAAAGATTACTCCAAAATATGGTAATATTGCACTTGTATCACAGAGTGGAGCCATCTGCGCAGCAACTGTAGAAGACGCAGAAGCTCAGAACATCGGCTTTTCAAAAGTCATTAGCATGGGCAATAAGGTGGATATGGACGAAAGTGATGTCCTTGAGCTCTTGGCAGAAGATGAAGATACAAGAGTCATTGTGATGTACCTTGAAGATATCCGCAATGCAAGGCGGTTCATGGATATCGCAAAGAAGATAACCACTGAAAATAAAAAGCCAATAATTGTGCTCAAGGCTGGCAGGACTGCAGAAGGTGCCAAGGCAGCCGCTTCACACACTGGCGCACTGGGTGGTTCTGACGCAAACTATGAAGCGGCTTTTGCTCAGTGTGGTGTAATTAGGGTTGACACAATGGGAGAGCTGTTCGATCTCGCCACTGCTTTTTCAAAGCAACCGCTACCAGATGGCAATGTTGTTATTGTATCGAACGCCGGTGGCCCGGCCATTATATCAACAGATGCCTGCTCCAGGTACGGATTGAAGATGGCAGATATCTCATCCATAAGAGATGATATCTCAGGGGTCATACCCGCGTACGGTTCGCCAAGGAACCCTGTCGATATTGTTGGCGACGCCGATTACATGAGGTTTGAAAAAGTATTGCTTCTGACGTTGGCGCATCCAAACGTCGGTTCTGTCGTGACAATGTGTACCCCTTCAGCCACACTCAACTACGACGACCTTGCAAGAGTGCTTGTCAAGATGTCGCAACAATTCCCGAACAAGACAATACTTGCGTCGTTGATGGGCCTGGCCGAAGGGATGGAAAATAGGAAGATCATGTCAGAAGGGGGCATCCCCTACTACCTATATTCAGAGCCGGCGATAAGGACGCTCACGGCAATGTATGATTTTAAGAAATGGGTAGATGAAGCTTCAACCAAGAGAGATACTCTGCAATTTTCCAAGGATACAGCAAAGGTAAAGTCAATCTTTGAGAATGTCCGCAAGAATGGCAGGAGCAACCTCCTCGAAGAGGAAGGCTATGAAGTGCTTGAGGCCTATGGCTTTCCGACTCCAAAGAGCATGCTGTGCACCACTGAGCAAGAATGTATGAACGCTGCAAGCCAGATAGGCTATCCTTTGGTCATGAAGATAGTTTCTCCGGACATCATCCACAAGTCGGATGCAGGCGGCGTCAAGGTGGGCATCAAGACCGATGATGAGTTAAAGAATTCGTTTAGGACAATAACAGAGAATGCCCTAAAGTACAAGTCAGACGCCAAGATAAAAGGTGTGCTTGTTCAGGAAATGGTCAAGTCTGCCAAGGAAACTATACTTGGAGCAAGCCAAGACCCCACATTTGGACCAGTCATCATGTTTGGCCTTGGTGGCATCTATGTA
>JBKPNF010000229.1:0-9218 GCA_046732455.1 Thermoproteota archaeon
CCATTGCTATGCGGCAGAGTGCATACATTGCATACATTAAACTCCATATTAGATGTTCTATCTCTATACACCGAATAAATCGAGGCCTTTCTTTTCGACGGCAGATTGGCTAATTAATAACAAGTAAGCAATTTTGTTAAAACAAGGTGGTGGCCAGAGGAAATGGAGAGTCATGCATAAATGGTTGTTGCAGGTCGTGTGTCGTATTCATTACACATTCTCATACAGCTTGAGCATTTGGCGAGGTATCCTTAACCAGCCTGGCCAGGCACTGCAGCAACCTGCACTGGCCCTCTATAGATATTGTGCTTAGACATATGTGTCTCCCAGCAATGGTTTACGTTGTTTATTACGTTGTGGCGGCGGTGTACGTGATACGTAATGAGAGCCCTCACTCATGAAGAACTCTTTTTGTCATTGAAGCTTGATTATCTCATCCCAAGTACCAGTCAATGAGAACATGAAATACTTGTCTTGACTGTTAGATTCAAACTGCAGTATATCTCCAGCTGCTATTTGGGTCCTGAACAATTTATTCAGATACTGTATGAAAGTGGGTCCAGCAACTATGCTCTTTGCTTGGTGCTCAACGGGCTCGCTGTAGTATTTTTTAAGCGTATCATGTAATCCAATGTTGCTGAGCTCTTCTACTAAAATAGGCAATTCTACAAAAGTTGAGTTTCTCTTGTACAGTCTAATTGTCGACAATGAAAATATATTTACTCCTCATCTTTATCATGTTCTTACGGCGATATAAATGGCCGTGCCTATTTCTCTCTGTGGGCCAGGGCGCAAAAAACCTTGAGGCTTATATGCTTAGGTAACAATGTGAGAAGAAGAAGAAAATAAATCGCTATGATAGGAAACAAGGTGAATATTAGCAAGACCAAGCCAATGGCAATAGGCGCAATAATAGAGGTTATTGCCAAAGGAGTATCCGCGGGTAGGATTCATTTGGGCCTTAAGGTGAGAGCATTTTACATGTCCTCTTTGATGAAAATATATTCGAAAATATTGCACAAACGTCGCGAGTGACTCAAGAGAGTCTAATAAACAGCATTAAGGACTTGGAGACAACGTGTTTTGCCAAGCGCAGCTCGATAAAAAATGGCGGATCCTGGAAACATGGTTGTACAATCCGCTTCGCGATTACTCATATAGTTGGAATGTATACTAAAGATTGAGAAAATTGAAATACAGAAGTAGAACAGAACTTGCTTCTAATATCCTAGAGGCAGCAAACGGTGGTGCTAGCAAGACCAAGATAATGTATAAGGCATTCCTTTCATACGCACAATTAAAGGAGTACCTAGCAATGTTGATTGCAAATAGTCTTCTCATGCGTGAAGGAGACATTTATAAGACAACAAGTAGAGGAATTGGATTTCTTCAAACTACTCGACAACTGAGTGGTTTATTTGAAGTACATGCCCCACAGCAAAAATAGACAGATAAGTGAAAGTAAGCAAAATCTGAATAGACCAGGAAGAGCGTCGCGTTCATGAACCCAGTAGTATGATACACTGTTGGCAGTGCAGGGAAGAGTCATTTATCGCTCTTCGTCCTTTGATATCTTCTTCACTTTTCCCTCAGGTCTCGAATGAACAATAATCATGCTGGCAAGGTACAGTTTATTCGATGAGAGTTTTATTTGATAGCATGTATATGGCACTTTTATGACCCCGGCATATTCGTTAATATTAGTCCCCTGAAACTGGGAAAAGGATGCAGGTATTACAAGCTATGTTAAATGTGTGTATGGTGTATATTGGACTGTGAATATGGAGCATGCAGTCTTTTTCCGCATTGGCCATGCCAATGGTAGACTCACTAGGAGCATCTGGATATCCCGCTCTGCAGACATTCTTATCACACATATTGGATAATAGAAGCAGATCCTTCTTGCTGTCTAGCAAGAAGATGTTCTTTGTCCTATTGGCTGCAATGACGGTCGAAATGTTAGAGGAACTCTTCTGAGAGGGAAATAGATCAGACCATTGGACGATAAGGTAATGATCTGTGCAATAGTCACACCATCACCACTCTTTTTTATTCGCTCGACAAAGACGCGGGAGATAATGAGAAATGATAATGGATATGTTATTAGCGATGGTGTATATATAGCATCTTCAGCCTATGTTGCCTAATTATTAGAATTGATCATATTATCAGGTATGTGGCCTTCTTTGATAAGTTAGTCTCCAAATGCTATAATTTATACATGAATTCAGCATTAGTATTAGTTAATTGTCGCTTTCCACTTGATGGACGATTAAGTAGGAGATCCCGAGCATGCCATTCGTATCTAGTACTCCTAGAACCAAAGGAAGTACAATCTCATCATCAAGATCAACGCAGAAACAGAAGATAAGAGAACTAATTTCTAAAGATATTAGCACAATACGAAGCGTTGATGGCACACTCTCATAGACCATAGTTTAGCTAAAAAACTTGCCCGCTCATGATGCACGATAATATCGGAAACCTGCACCTATAATGCATAGCGTCATGTACCCATCTACTAAGCTGTATGCAATGACTCCATAGAGTACGCCGAGGCAGTAAGAGATTGTTGTTGTAGGCCGTGATAATGATAAGTTCTTTGACCTCTGAGGCCCTCCAACAGCAGCGATAAGCGATAAGGCAATCTACTATGGCCTTCCACGGCCCTCGATAGATGTATCGGGCGTTCTGGGATCAACTTGGCTAAACGGATTGGCACGCATGCTTGTATGTCTCCCTTACGCTTTTTGTTTTGCACTTTGAGCTTTGTATCCTAGTAGAGATTAGTATTGCGCGCTTGATAAACACTTGTCACAATATCTCTGTATAATCATCGCGCCATCTAATTTGAACAGTGCTTCGGTTGTCGCTATTTTTCCACAGGTGATGCAGAACCCTGGCGACTTTTTTGTAGTGTGCAATGCAGGTCTTGTCTGATAGGGCATTATCATTTATTATGTTACCTCCGAGTGCTTCACAGCATGTTCTTCAGATGCAATCATTGTCAAGCTTGATATGATGTTGTCAATTGCACGGATTCTCTTTACTGACTTTGCTATATCCTCCCTAGATTCTTTGCTCACCTTTGCCACTATGTCATAGACGCCAGACACCTGTACAGCTTGGGAAACACCAGAAATACTACTTATTTCGTTGACGATTGCAGATCCAGTGCCTATGTCGCAATTCAAAAAGACAAAAGCATTTAACATGTTTATAATTCCAGCCCCAAGTATAAAAGGAAAAGAAAACTAAAATTGATAGGAATGTATTTGAATGCTAACAGGGGCTGATAGAAATGGGTTTATGCGATCACCTGTGTGTTAAGTATCATCTTTGGGAACATTGTTAATATCAAATAACGAAAATATTCTGATAAAGTATTGAGCAAATAGGGAATTTGCCCTATTTATTATCTAATGCAGATGCATCAGAGAATCGAGCACCTGACTACTTCTTCCGTATGAATAGCTAAATGTGTATGTTAACTGAAATAAGACTAAGCTCAGAGAAGTTCAAAAAAGGAAAACTCAAAATTGACTCAGAAACGTTTCAAAATCCGTTAGTTCCCCTTTTACCACATAATCATCTAGGCGGATTATGAAACGAACTGGGGTCTTTGACGTCGAAAGCAAGTGAAGCTTTAAAACAAAACAAAATCGTGCTGATGAAGTAGCAGTATATATCGCAGCTTTTGATCAAATTGTGCCCATTATGATTCAAGCAAATAGACATGAGGGTTTTGAATCAGTAAGATGGTATGGAAGCGATGGTTCTGCTCAAAATGAGGGTCTGATAAAAAACCTTGACGCTGCAGAATTTGCAGCAAAGACAAATTTCTTAAATCCTATTTATAGAGTGAATGCAAGCGATAGCTTTAAGAAATTGGAATCAAGAATTGTTGAAGAGATAGGGAGGGTGCCTAGGTCGTACGCAGAAGTTACTTATGATGAATTTTGGGTCGCAACCATGTTGATATTGAAGCGTCTTTCAATAATATACGCATTTGATCAATTTTTCCAAGATGTCTGCTACCCAATCGAAGATACTCGAGGCGATATGTTACAGCAGCAACCAGTTTGTTGCTCGATGGTTTTTGATTCATGAACATTGAATTATGTGAATTATGACGCTTCAGATGAATTTATTCTGTTTTATAGAGTTGATCGGCCAAGACTCAAATCGAGTTTTTTCCTAAGTTCTTTTGACCTGTTCCTCACTGTTACTTCCGTTACACCTGCAGCTTTTGCGATTTCAGCCTGAGTCCTAGGCTTCCTTTCTGAAAGATTTACAAGGTAGATTATAGAGGCGGCCATGCTTATTGGGTCCTTTCCAACGAGGAGATTCTTTTTCTGAGCTTGTTGCATGAGCTCAAGCGCTTTACGCTTTATCTTTTCATCAAAGTTTAGGTGGTTTGCTACCTTCACTATGTACTTTGTGGGGTCTATCAGCGGCACTTTAATCTCAAGCTCTGAGATAATGCGTCTATAAGATCTAGCCACCTCGCCAGGCTTTATGTCGCTAATTTCTGAAATATCATCAAGTGTCCTTAGCACACCTGACTGTCTTGCAGCAACATATATCGAAGCGGCTAATACTGAGCCTATGGTGTCTCCTCGGATAAGACCTCTCTCCTGAGCTTTTCTGTATGTGTATGCCGCCTTTTCAGTTACATGATTTGGCAACCCTAGTCTATCTTTTATCCTAGAAAGCATGGAGAAAGCCTGCTGCAAGTTTCTCTCTGTTGGCGAGTGACTTTGGCTTCTGCTATTCCACATGCGAAGCCTTCCCATTCTAGTTCGGGTGGCAGCGTCAATTTTGTTGCCGGATGCGTCAGTTGCTTCAATTCCTATTTTTGTAGAAAGTCCCATATCATGGAAAGCAAGAGACGTGGGAGTTCCTACCCTTGCTCTGTTTTTACTCTCTTCGTTGTCAAATGAGCGCCATTCTTTTTCTGGTGATAATGTACTATCGGAAATAACTTCGCCAGTATCTTTGCGTATTAACTCGCCAGTATCCGGATCAGCAACTAAGAGATCTGACAAGAAAGCGACTTTTGATTTTTTACTTGTCACAATACAATATGAAATCGAAGCTATTTAACCATAGTAGCAATTCGCTGCTGACTAAATATGGTTGACCTTATCTAGTCAGCGTTAACTTACTTTACCATAAAACTAGGAGAGGATAGGGGGGATTGTGGCGAATCAGTCTGACTCTCGCAGCTCATAGTCTTCAAGATTGACCCTGAAGCAGAGGAAGTAGCTCAGGCCAGGTGCAAAGAGGTAAGTTATTTTGATTCTACAAGCCGATTATACTGGACGCGAAAGAGCTCTATGACAGCTTGAACATCTTTGGTATTTTGAATCTCACGACTTACCCAGCCAGATTTTGGGATAATATGATGCGTCGATACATATCCCTCTCTTACAAGTTTCTTCCCAAGTCTTGCAGGGAACTGTAAATCGGCTATCGAATCGCCATGTATGTGGCCCATCTCTATGCCATCCACATAAAATATTACAGTCACAAAATTATGCTCATGCATTGTAACTCCTTTCCAGCTGAGTAATTCTTGTTTTATTACTTCACTTGGTGGTGGATCCATTGGCTAAATTTTCCCTTCATCATCACTATTCTGTACGGTTACAATTATTACCCTTTCTCACTCCTGAATATTCTCTAGAGCATCTCCTTCAGTATATAGTCTAGGAAAAGCTAGAAAAATTTTGCATTTTTGTGCTAGTATTGCATACCTGACTTAGAAGCAAAAGTAATACACGTAATCACGAGGAAAAGGCTGATATCCAGTGCCCACACCGAGAGCAAATACAAAATTCATGGTAATATAAAATGATGAGAAGAATGTAAATAGATAGAATCTAGATCGATCCCTTTCCGATTGTGTTTCCTATGTGGCAATGTATGTAGATTGTTTCGGCTCCTTTATTAACAAACATGCGATTTAAAATTTTAAGCAAGAGGACATCTTATAATAAAGCCGTATAAACCCGGCGAAGGTTGGAAAATGGTGTTATGCAGATTAGGTAGTTTTGAAAAATGTTGGATTCATATTCGATTTATAGCAAAGGGATCAGGGTCTTGAGCAGAAGTTAAACGTAAATAATATGAACTGCCTTGTTTCTATCTTCATCAGATATTCCCAAATATCGTTTATTGTTGATAAGAATTCCTACCGAGGATGATTGCCTCGATCAATAAGGAAGAACTACAGGAAAAGGGAAAGACTTAGAGGTTAATGCTGCCCATCTTGCCGCTCCTATAGTGCTATATTTCCTGGTAGATTTCTTGGGACGTGTTCATTGAAAAGGGCCCGTATTGTGCAATCGGTTCTTTCAACGGCACGCCCGCCAGTAGAAGTACACCTAGCGGGGACTTTGCATCCTTTGGTGTTTACGCTAGAGTTACGGGACCTGAGACAATCTTTGCAGTAACCCATTTATTCTATCCTAGATACCAGTCGCCATAAACTTGAGAGAGTTTCGGCTTTGTAAATGCAAGCCCAGAGCGATTTGACACGAAACCTACAGAGTCATTATAATCTAGTTACAAGCCTATTCCGTAGATCTTTTTTTGCACACAAGAATCAGTATTTCTCGCGATAAATGATAGTAATCTAGCAGTTATTAGCTCACAGACTATGCTAATAATCCAGAGTCATTGAAAACCCTGAATTCAACTATCTTACCATTATTTCGGTCTACTTTAATAATGTGTGCAAAGTGTGTTTCAAAAAGCCTCTGCGTCATTCTTGCCTTTCCTCTAATGAAACCT
The DNA here is from genome assembly GCA_046732455.1 of Thermoproteota archaeon. GTDB lineage: Archaea > Thermoproteota > Nitrososphaeria > Nitrososphaerales > Nitrososphaeraceae > Nitrososphaera. The sequence continues at coordinate 6,799 of JBKPNF010000229.1, forward strand.
ATAACTGCGACCTTATCTCTTTGTGCTATGAAATCAATTATATCGAACTGTTCAATGTCTAAACCTTCACCCAATAGCTTGAAGAATTGTTTAACACCTTCTCTTCCATTATAACTACCACCCCACGGGAGAATCTTTGTTGAAGAGGTAGGCCCATAAATGATAGCGTTGTCCGCAAACATGTTTAAGACTGACTCAGTATCTTGTCGCCTAGCTGATGCGTACAGCGATTTGGCTGTTTCAATGGAGTCCTGAACCATTAACTTGACGTGTACTAGTTCAATATCTCAGATAAAGCATTTTCAACCCGCTAATTTGCTAAAATATGAATAGCCAAAAACACTTATGAACAATAGGGAATCGAAAAGCTACAATTGGTTCCTACAGTATCGAGTTAGAAGAGCAGCAGGCAATATGCTAAAGTATCAATAGGACTGAATTTTCCTATCATACATGCAATTTTTTGCATAAGAAAAAGTAATCTAGTCGTTTGTCATTATTTTCTAATATGAGCTGTAGGCACTGGGCATGCAATTTATCTGATGACACGTGTGTGGGGTGCGGTATTCGGATATGCCGGTTGTGCTTGCAAGAGCCGATTTATTGCAGGTGTGAAAACAAGCATGAATGCTGTAAAGTATAGATCGGCTGCTAACTATATTTCTTATCACTGTGTCAAGGACTTGCCTCTGTACGTAAATTTTTTTGAAGAAGATAGCATCTGTATAGTTTGTACACATTGAGCAGTCAATGCGTCAACGGGGTGGGGGAAAATACTTCTGGACCTCTGGAAGCTCCTAGCAGTTTCAAACTCAGTTGCCTAGAATGAAATGCGAGGCTACTCAGCATCGTACCAGCCTATCATGTTTAAGCTACAGCTCTACGCGCGGACTGGTAGCAGAATTGCAGTTCAAGGCGATATCAGCGCATGGGCAAACATCTTATACTATGGATGTGAATGGTATCGATGGATAAACTTAGGGTTTACTTGATGAGGGCAGGCAAGACATTTGAGGGTACTACAGCCGAGATATGCGCACAGATAGGCAAGCAGATCAATTCTGATTTAATGAGACTGTCTAAAGAAAAAATGAATGAGACAGTTGAGAAATAGATGAGCGAGAACATTTGTGTTATGTGCAAAGGCCTCTATAATACGAAAGATATTACATATGAGCAGAGATTGGTAGTTGATGAAGCCTTTTGCCCTATTTGCTGGCATAGGGAAATCACAGCATATAGCGATGGTGACATGGACTTTTCATTTCTAGAAGGACTTGTAAAATGATGTCAAAGTTAATCAGCAGGGTAGAGATTGTAAAAATCATCAATCTTTGTGCATGCTCAACCTATGTCATACGAGAGTATTATATCTCTCTTTAGAAACGTTACAGAACCAGTAATCTGAAATGGATTTGGAACTGCTGATCCAGGTAACCAGATGATTTGGCTTTTCATATAAGTATAGCAATCATCATCTACTACTATCCTCACCCCCAGTTATCAATGACGAAGCCCTGGGGAAACTATAGTATCAGTACGTTAATAACCCGATGCATAAGTAGCCTTTTGGCACCACAACTTCTGCGATAGCCCATTGTGTATTCATTTACTTTGGTGCAGTTAGGACAGACAAGGCCATTCGTAGGCGCCGCTTACAAAAGTCATACTCTGATATATTGGAGTACCCTAGAAGAATTTCCTTCATCAGGCCAAGATGGCGGTATACTCTCACTCTCACGAACGTGGACCAATATGCCCAATACGACGAGAATATTAGCTCTTTTATTCTGGCCTCGCTAACATCTGCTGATTAATTGCATTTGTAGCATCATGTTTTTTCACTTTTGTCTCAGTCATTTGTGGTACCTTATACTGAATATGATGGTCAAAGTTGAGATGGCTGAGAAATGCTAGCGCATTGTTTACATTGTCCTTGACAATAAGGTTACGTCCACAGATGCTGCATATGATTATATGCTCGTCAATTGCTATTTCCATTTGAAGAAGCACCAGCTTATAACCAAATCAGAGATATTAAGGTATGTTGGTGCAGGCTGCAAATCCAAGGTCTACAGAGTGACATCTTCTTTTTTTCTAATCGAAAAGGAAACAAGGTACATTTGATTTAATCTACTGATCATTCTATTGATTTTCAAACTGTAATATTGCATACGGTCATGTGACTTTACTAACAGGATAGGATTGATGACCAATCATGTTCTTCAGTTTAGTAATTGCATATCCTGTTTTAGACGAGATGAGTAATGGGTTTGATATTCCTAGATCCTCAGATATTTTCTTTATTGTCTCTTCTGAATTTAGCCGGTCAACCTTGGTAAAAACCATCAGCACCTTTGATTTGTCTACATTAAGCTCTCCGAGTACTTGTCTGCAAGATGCATGCTTTATTCTTACAT
>JBKPNF010000230.1:0-2164 GCA_046732455.1 Thermoproteota archaeon
CTATGGACAGGCCGGGCCACCAAATGTCTAGATGCTGCCCGATCGAACCACCACTACTCAGAGGCCGGCGAGTCCTTACTCGTTTTTGGATCTCTCTCCAGGATAACAGAAAGGCATTCTTTGTGTCATGAGACAATAACCCGCTGCCAGAACGTAAGTCGTAGCTGCGCTCTTGCCATACATCTTCATTGATCTGATCCATACGGGAAAAATCCCCGTTTGGGTCAAAGATCAAACATCTGCACTTTGTCCGTATGAGTAATTCCTCTACAAGTCTGCCTAAGAAGAATGATTTTCCAGATCCAGATTGTGCGACGATTACTGTATGGCTATCCATAAGATCTGCAGAAACCTTCAACAGGTCACTATTGTGTTGTAGTCCAACCTTTGCATTCTCGTTCAGCCAGTAGATCGGGTGCCCTTCAGGATTAACCTGCCAACCAAGGACTAGAAGGTTATCCTCGTTTAGAGCCATACTTTTCGCCGTACTGGATTATTTTGGAATTACTTAAGTTTTTAATATAATCATTTACCTAATCTGAAGCTATTATTTTCTCAGATGTCTATCTGACGATAAAGTGGTTATCAGACCCTAGCCTTCCTCTGTATTTCTCCCGAGTCATAGTGACCTTGCTTTTGTACAGGAATATCGACCAGGGCTCCATCATCGTCGAGGATGATGATGATGATATCTCTTCCTCTACTTGCATCTTTTCTTTATTTCACTCATATTTTCACAAGAATCCTATTTTATGAGGATATCATAGTGGGCCCGTCGGGATTAAATTCCAGCATGTAATCGGGTTCTACTGGACAAGCTTTAAAGATTATGCATGAAGGGTTTGATATGGTCAAGGTTATTTCTGAACTTTTATCACACAAAAGGCTGGCTCGGAAGAGATGAGAGAAAAACCTTCAAAAATTGAGAATGGTACAATAGCTGTGGAAGCCGCGTAACAAGGCGACATGAAGTTAACCTCACGTCTGAATCTACTCTTTTCTAGTACTTTTTTTAAAATAGACGAGGCGATAAAGTCTCTGTGATTGATCCATACTATCTAACTAAAGGCAAAAAAAGAAAGGATTGATTCAGAGGAATGAAAAATGATAAATACAACGACTAAAAATAAGCATCGAAAGTTATTAATCTGTATATATACAAATGGAGCCAGAAATGAATTTGCTATTGGCTTAAAGGAAGATGAGAATTATAGAGCAATGACAAAAGTAGAGGAGTTTTACACAAGATTTGTTGACGCGTTTGATGAGATGGGAGTGGATGAAAAGGAAATAGATTGGAAACAGAAATTAACCAAATGGATTGCTTCTGCAAAGGGAAATGAAGCAATATTTACTGAGGTAGATCTGAGTGGATGGAATGAAGTAGGAGAAAGAAAAGAACTGTGATAAGGTAGCGGGCCCGTCGGGACGAGCAGTGATATCGCTTCCCAAACTGGATTCTTTGTTAGTCTTAGAAAATGTAAGTAAGCTAAAAAGGCTTCTGTAACGTAATGCCGGAGGGATTTGGATAAAACTTCCTCCTGCAAATCACTGCATAAGCAATGAGGCAGCTTCCTGATTATCGGGCATCAACGCCGCTGACAGCAATAAATCGCTCGATCATAGCATTGACCTGATTAGGCACTTCAAGCTGGTGATAGTGCCCTGATCCAACGGTCTGTGCCACCATCAACTGCGGAGTCAATTCCTTGAAGCGAGCCAAGTCGGCAAAGCCAAAACCGGCACTTATGTAGAGAATCGGGACCTTGCAGGCTGCTGCAGCGGCAACAGTGTCATAGCGAACATAGCTTTCCAGCGATGATGCTCCGACGTGCTGGGCAAAACCCAACATGCCATTCATGACTTCGGAGCGGCGGCCTGGGTCATCGGCGAATCCGATGAATTGTTTGAAGAATTGAACAACAGCCTCCTGGTACATTGGCGTCCGCAACACACCTGCAAACTGACGCAGTCCCTCGACAAACGGCTCAGGCGGCGCAACGGGCGTTTCCATCACAACAATACCTGCTGGGGAGTCGGGATAACGCGCAGCGATTTCCAGGGCAATCAAGCCGCCCATACTGTGCCCAATGACAATCGGCTTCTTGATGCCGACCTGCTGGCATAGCCAATGAATATCGTCGGCATAGGCGGTCATCGTGTA
>JBKPNF010000231.1:0-5448 GCA_046732455.1 Thermoproteota archaeon
TGTAGTCCGCGACATCATGACAAAGAAAATAGTCATGGTAGACCATGACAAGACCGCCTTGGAGGCTGCCAAGATTATGACAGAGAAAGGCATAAGCTCACTATTTGTTGTCAAAGACAATCATCCAATTGGCATTGTGACCGAGAGGGACTTCATCAAAAAAATTTGTGCCAGAGAACTGCCCATAGCTCAGGTAAAAATGAGCGATATCATGTCGAAGATATTAACAACGGCCGATCCAGATACCCCAATTGAAGTTGCAGTTCAGAGGATGGTAAACCACAAGATACGCAGGCTTCCCATTATGGATGGCGGCAAGCTAGTAGGCATCATAACAGTGACTGACTTGGCAAAGCACTTGAGGACTACATTGCTGCTTGAAGGTGCGCTCAGTGACTCCAACAGCTTTGACAATATGATTGCGACGATGGATCGCGACAAGTTTTGATTGTTACAACTTTTTGAGAGGTCAGCTTGTTTAGAACTCCGTTATCTAAACATGATGGATATGTATATATACGACTAAGAGATGCTGGCAGAAAAGAACGTCACCTTTTTGAATTGTAGCTTAATTATCTCACCATATGCCAATAATTCCAAGTCATCTATCATAAAGAAAATGTTGTTAGAGGTATACTGAAACTACCTCTTGCCTGTCGCTTTGACGGTGCAATTGCTTACAACTGGGTTGAAGATACGCAATTCTTGGCAAAGCTCTTTCACAGTTGCCTCAGCATCCGTTTCTGTTTTTGAATTTACGACCATTTTTAGCATCTTTGCAGACCTGACTGACTGTACATTGGAATATCCGCCCTTGAGAATTAGATCTCTGTGGATCGTTTCGCCTTCAGGGTCATTGATGTAGGGCTTGTTTTCAATTATTACCTGGACAATAAACTTTGGCACAAGTTTCTCCAAACCCGCGCTTTTTAAATACATTGTTTTAAATGAAGCGGCCAAATGCTTTTGTAAACAGCAAGAATGTTGCTACTGATGGAGGTACCAGACCTAGCATGAGTATGTTTGGTGCGACGTCAGCCGGGATCTTGATCGCATTGATAGCTACTATCACCGAGAAGAATGAGATCAGCAAGGCCACACCAAAGAACAGCGCAGTTCCTATCATAAAGCCCAACAGCTTAACTTTTTCCCTCCTGGTAGATTCAGCAGCATGACGTACCAACGTGCTGATAGAGACAGATTTAGCGTTAGATAATCTTTTGCAAGAAGCAAAAAGGCCGTTTAATTAATAAAACGCAGCGTGGCTACAGCGCATGAGGTCATGTAGCTCAGCCTGGTCAGAGCGGCTGACTTGTAAATATCATCAAGAAATCAGCAGGTCGTGGGTCCGAATCCCACCATGACCTCCTTAGTCGATCTTTAGGAATTCAACCAATTCGTGAATATGATCAGGCCACCACCACCACCAATGGCAAATCAAGTTACAAGGCGTGGCTTTATGCCGACAGATGAAATTCCACAGATAGGGATCGCTAGATGTTGCTATCTTTGATGTCAATACTAATGATCTCTATTTCAAAAAACTTTTTAATATCGATTTCTGACCGTTGGATCTTATGGTCTCTACAAAAAATAAAAGGCAAATTGTTATTTAGCTTTTGAGTTCTATCCCTCCAGGAATTAATCCATTGATCATCTCTTAGGTTTGATTGCTCTGCAATAGGTCGATGCGGATCGTTGGGCCTGTCTATAATTGCTACAAGCAATAAAATTACATTATGGGGAACCCTGGAGTACTGCTTATCGTCATACTCTTTGCCAAGAACGTGGGTACAGCCAAATTTTTGAATGGTTTTTCTTGAAACCTAGTTAGATCGTCTGGGTGATTATCGTCAATATACTCGCTTTTCAAGGCAATTACCTTATGGAGGAATCTTAAAGAATCAATCCTAGTCTTTAGACAATCTCCAAACGATTCAATTTTTCTTGGGAAGTCCTCCTTCATAGAAGGGAACTCAGATAGTGTGTGATGATTTGACGAATAACCTTTTCAATCTTGGTACAGATACTTGCAGCCATTTCATGAAATTGGAAGTATTAATATCCCATAACTAAGGCTAAAATTTCTCATAAAGAACACCGAGCTTCTTAGGCAATGGAATGTAATGATGTGAATCGTACCATTATGTTCGGCATTTTCAATTGGTTGTTATTATAAAAGAAATTTCTCGGAATACAGGAACTCAATTTGTTATTGCTTTTATTATGACTCCTAGATATTGGAAATAGGACAGCTATGGCATACTTTGGCAGTCTGCTAAAATACTAAAATCATCCTTTCTATATATTGCTGTCAGACAATGCATAACGAGCAAATGATTTGCAACGAAATATTGGGGCTAGATAGCTCGATTCGCTTCGTAGGAATAGCAAACAAGATGGGCAAGTTAGTAGCAGCAGAATTTAATCGAGCAGTGGAAGCGTTTTTGACAAGAGAAGAAATAGAAGCCAATATAATAAAGGCTGTATTCAGAATGAAGACAAGAGAAGATTATGAGCAAAAGCTAGGCAAAACCATTTACACTTTTGCACATTATGAGAAAGTAAAGAGGGCGTCTATCGCGTTGTATCAAGAAGATTACTCCCTTCTAATGGTTTCATTTGATGTTTCGGCGGATCATGAATCGATCATTTTGAACAAGATATTGCCCAAAATAAAGCAGCATAATCTTATCGCATAGGTACATCTCATGAGATAAGCAACTATGTTTCCCTAAAAACTAGACGTTAAATTGACGAACTCTGTCGGCGCGAGGAGAATAAAAGGCGATGAACTCAAAGATGATTTCTTATTCTGCCAAAGTAAGGTCTTTGGACCATCGTAAACATATACCGCGGTCACCTGTCTGGGGCTGATGGGAGGCTAATAATAGAAAAAACAATGAAAATACCTTCATAATCATGATTGCTAGTAATAATATCTGGAGTCAGGAAATGATTCAATTTCAGATATTATCTGCCATACCGACTGATACCGTTTTTCTGGATCCAGCTCAAGCATCTTCAATATACACATGTCTAGTTCTTTAGTAATAGTGGGGTGAAACTTCGAAGGAGGGTTTACAACTTTTGATCTTTTCAAGCTGCTATCTCTTTGGTCATAGAGAGGCGGCCTCCTTCCTGTCATCATTTCATACAAGATGACTCCCAAAGAGTAGATGTCCGCCCGTCCATCCACAATGTCAAATGCAAACCATTGTTCAGGTGCACAGTAACCTGGAGTGCCTCCTATCTGGCCTAGTGATGCTGTAAGAGCAATCGACTTTCTTCCTATGTCCCTACCAAGACCCCAATCAGTTATTTTTATTTGGGCCCTGTCAGGAGTCACATACATAATATTATCAGGCTTCAAGTCTCGGTGATAGATCCCGAAACTATGAGCTTGTGCAAGTGCATGGCAAGCTGGCAGAATTATTGTATTGATGCTCCAATTTCTTTGGAACACATATGCTTCTTTGAATTTGTCATCCATGTGGCCCCTAAGTGAGCCCCCACGAAGGTACTCCATGGTATACCATGGGCTGAAATCAGGAGGATCACCCCCAAGGTTCCATTCATAGATTTTTACGATGTTTGCATGATTCAGATGAGAAAGTATCTTGATCTCAGTCTCAAACCTTCGCTTGTTGATTACACCAAGATCTCTTAGTAGCTTCATAGCATAAGTGTTACCGTCGCTAGCTTGGACTTCATAGACATTCCCAAAGCCCCCTGATCCAAGTCTTCTGAGTACCCTGTACTTCATTCCATGTGCAACCCTGAACAGCAACTAATTGTCATATCAGTAATATTACCTGTCTCGAGATAAAATAGTAGCCGCGAGCTGCTTTGAATAATAACTTTTTTTAATAATGAAAGGTATAACCCATCGCAAGTTCTTCTTACGTCTCGATTTCATATCAGCTGGCGGTCAGCTGATATTGAATGTTCTCTTCACACACGCACTAGCCAGACTGGCCTACCGCTCTAGTTGTATAACATAATAGTCGTATTCCTTCACTTATTTTTTACTATGCTACAATTAGATTATTCAAATGATGACTACATATTGTTCTCTTCTCTTCTTTCTGAAGGATGTTAAAATCGTCTTTATGATAGAAACAAAACGACCTAATATTAGAATCGTACCTGGCAGGCATTGATAATTCATATGAAAGAAGGTCAGCTATCCTATTGTTCAGGATAAATGGACCTAGATCACTAACTAACGTGGCCCCTTTTTTATCACGGGGTATGACTTGTTTTGTTAACATAGTGGTTAAAGTAATAATGTTATATTCTGCGCTCCGCTCCAAATTTTGCTGATAGGCCGTTTCTGAATCAAGGATTAGCAGTACGCCATCATTTTCGTATCTAGCAGCATCAATTCCTGCGAGGTGCATCTTTTTTCTTACTGCAGAAACTTGCTGATAGTACGTGATAAGAACAAATATTTCACCCCTTCCAATCGAATCTTTGCAGCACTCAATATAAAACTCTTCAAATTGCCCTAAACAAGGGTATACAACAAGATTATGATCTCCATAGTTAGAAGCTTTGATGGTGTTCAGAACTGTACCGGGGTCTGCATTTACTATTCTGTATTCATCATCACCCTGGGTCGAAAAGTCATTATGATTCTTCAATTTTTTTCCACATCCATATCGCTAGCATAGAATCTTGTCACGGCTTATGCTAGCTATCTTTGTATATAGACCAGATCAAGCAGCAGAAAATAGTAATATCAACCGCTAATGATTATTATGCAAGAAGCTCTTTTCAACAAGATCAATTAATTTATCATTTGGGATAGGTTTTTGAAGAATTTCATCCACTATTTTTGATTCCAACACATCACTAACTTCAGGTAGAGCGGATATATCAAAAGCAGTCATCAGAAAGACCTTTGTTTTTCTTGCATATTTCTTAACTTTTTTGGCTAAATCTAGGCCAGATATGCCACCCGGCATTCGGTAATCAGTAATTAGCAGGTCGTATTGAGGGGCCTCATTCTGGAGGTGTTCAAAAACCAATATTGCCCTGTCAAATGTTTTGACATAGTGGCCTCGACTCGCTAGAACTGAACTTATAGCCAAGAGGATATCTGGCTCATCATCTACTACTAAAATTCTTAACTTAATGTTATTGGTAGTAGATGACAACTGTAGTTGGAGTAAAATATTGGATCTATTTAAACAAATTTTATTTATTTTAGATATTAAAAATAGCGTGCAAGTTCTTGTCATTATATTTATCAATAGTTGTCATTTGATCTTTAATCTCCAGGTTTCTCTTGATTCCTTAAATGATTTTACTCTTTCAGAGATCCCTGTAGTCTCGTCCTGCAAGACTTCTACAGCTCAGTCTTAGGTTTTAGGAATACAACAATAGGGTGTGCTATACTTTTAATAAGCAGGATTGCTGCTGTAGGCTCTAGGATAATTCCCC
>JBKPNF010000232.1:0-1302 GCA_046732455.1 Thermoproteota archaeon
CCCCAGTTATCAGTATTGTAAAAGCCCTATTCGCAGTGATAATGTCACGCAGAATGCCAGCTTTTGTCGCCTGAATTACTATCCCTTGTGGGGCGCTTGTATTAATCTGGGTTTTGTATCCATCGTCCTGAAGCATCTCGACAATTTGCTGACCAAGCGCACTGAGGTCTTTATTTTTGTCATGGAAGTGAACGACTTTTTCAGCTACAACCATTGTACTGCAAATTGCCCGTGTGGGTTTTTTAAACATTTTGAGAGTTACGTCTCTAACTTAAATCTTAGTCTTCTTACTGGAGCTTGCTTGCTTGCTTGCTTGTGATTATCGCATTTGATGTAGAAATGACAAGAATACACAGAGGACCAGATTGCAGTCTATAACTAATATGTAAATGTACAAAATAATCCGAACACAATTTTTATTTCGTGCCACTGTGAGTCATTGAGTCTATTTTCTGAAGGTTTTTCTCTTCTGGAACCCTCTGGGCCCTTGTTCTCTAACATAACAGCCTATGATTTCCGTTCCTTTATGAGAATGTGGATTTTTCAGTAGAGACAATAAGAACTTCAGTCAAGCATGGAGAATTAAAGACAATTGAACCAAAAGATATCAAATGAGTTAGCCCACCTGCCATCTAACGCTATAGTAGAAATTAATTAATTAATTTCTCAAAAAGCGTACAATCATAATATCTCTGGAAATTCAATTAAATAGAAAACCATATACACCTCAGACTGTATAATTAAAATGATCTTTGCATTGAGTGAGGATTTTGTTAAGGTAGCTGATACAAAGGATATCCAACCTTCACGAATGAAAGAAGTCGAAGTTAATGGTGAAAAGGTATGTCTTGCCAATGTCGAGGGAAAATATTATGCGATCGGCAATGTTTGTACCCATCTTGGTGGACCTCTAGCTCAAGGTAAACTTGAAGGTTATGAGGTTCAATGTCCATGGCATGGATCTAGATTTGACATTAGAACCGGCAAAGTAGCCAGGCCACCAGCAATGAGATCGGAACCTACGTATGAAATTAAAACAGAAAACGATAACATATTACTCAAAAAGAGGGCTAATCAGGATCAAAGTAGATGAAGGACAGAGAAGAGTCTTTAACAGGCGGGTGTTATTAGTACAGTGGTAATGAACTATCAAAAACTATACCAAGACATCATGGGCTTGGACAGAAATATCCGCATGGTCACCATATGTGACACTGATGGAAAAATAATGTACTCCGATCATCGACCTGGAGTCAGCAATCTGCTTACACCAGACGAGAGTAAAAAGTCACTTGAGATGGC
>JBKPNF010000233.1:0-19695 GCA_046732455.1 Thermoproteota archaeon
GAATATGGCCGAATCATTTGCCAAAGGACAGCCTTATGCCAAAAGAATCGGTTTGACATTATATAGAATCCAGATGAACTCCACGATGAAAACTATTCAAAATAAAATAGGCGAAAAAATCAATGATTTAATTTCTGATGACAATAAATAGGGAGCGGGTCATTATTTAGGATACTGCTGTACCCACTTCAACAGGCCTATTAAGAAGGTTGCAGACAATTACTGAAGTATCAATGAATGACTTCGAGCTCAAATATCGCTAGCGATAATTTATAAGGGATATTGTGCATAATATAGATGAAATTGTTTAGCCAAAAGAAAACAAACCAGTCAGACCTGCCTTTTGGAGTTAAGGCGACTGCTGCCTTGGGTATTTCAATAGTTGCAGACGCACTCGACTACATTGGCGCTCCCATCTTCGCACTCCCTATTGTTGGCGACGTCGCTGATGCAATCGTGATGGCTATATTATATCGCCTAACAGGTAGCAAGACTTCTACAGCTATCAACTCTATAGAGTTCATACCGCTTATCGGCGACATGATACCAGCATATACAATATCTACACTCTTGTGGATTCTAAGAGAATCATACAAAAGAAAGGACAGAGACAGTCCCCTAAGGATTCAGTCAAACCGCACAGGTTCAATCACAAGAATTAATGATCATATTGACTATAGAAACATTATTGGCCTAGATGGCACCACACAAGAGGGCCTTAGAATAAAGGGCAGAGGGCGTTATGCTAACTTCGGAAAGAGAGCGCGCTAAAAGCAATTGGAGCACCGATTCGATCAACATCGGTTATCGCGCCACTAGAGAGAGAGGCGGTTACAAAAGATCTTGAGCGCACAATTCAGGAGTCACGGGAAAAACGAACTCACACACACGCAAAGACAATTGACTTAATTTTCATTCCACTTCATTTGTTAAAAGAAATTTTTTTAGATCTTACAATCTGTACTACTTGTAGAATCCTATTTTAAAGCAATATCACTTCTCAGCTAGGCTGGCCCATGCTTTTGCTTAAGGTAGATGGACAGGTTGATGGTTAAAGCATTGTGATAAATGGTTCAAATTTACTACCCCAGATGGGATTGGAAGGTATTACAAAGGCCTTGAAAATTTCAGAATTAACGTCAACGGCTTCTTGTAATCTTGGTTTGATAGTCTCTTTTTTGTTGACCATAGCTAGCTCATTCTTTCTTACTATCCAAAATGCCTTGAAATCTTTTGGCTTGGCTTTTTATAGGTTCATATACCAATACCTTTATTCGGCTGGATGTGCTACACTTTGTGTGTATATATCTTCCCGTTTTCTTTTTACTTATCGGCAATGTCTAGTTGAGCAATAGAGACATGCAGCAGCAACATCCCAAGGTTATCACTTCAGTGGCTCCATATGTAACTATTGCCAATGCGCTGCAGGCTATTCAGCTAGCGCATGAAGATGGATTTTCTGGAATAGAGCTCAATGAAGACCATCTTCATTGCCTTGTACAAGTTAAGCCAAACTGCCTAAACCTGATGCGTCAATACAGCGCAGAAAAGCACATGGTTAATTCCCTTCACAGGACGCTTTTTCGGCCAAGCATTGATTCAGAAAAACAAGCGGAAAGAAAAGAGGCAGTAGAATACACACTAAAAACCCTTGACTATATGGAAGCTGCCGGGATTTTAAGAATGGTTCTGCACAGTTTCAGCGATTTGCCTGCTTTCTTTAACTCCAAGTCAGAACGCGCTAATAAGGTAGGATATTTTCTCGGCTGTAGAGTAGTAAAAAGCTATGGAATCTTGGCTCCTGCCCTGAAGGCTTACCGGCAAATAAGAAAAGAAAAGATAGAGGCATGCTTTATCCAATCACTTGCTGAAATTGCGAAGTATGCTGCAGATAAGAGAGTTGATGGCAATCCCATTGAGATAGTTTTCGAAGAACATTATTCAGATGCTATAGATTATGATAATATTTCATACGGAAAGGGGAATTTCGCTAATGTGATTCGAGGCATCGATACAGCACATCAGCTAATAAGAACAGGATATAATACAGACCTATCCAAGATGTCTGAGCCTATCCACTTCCATGCGGTCGATACAAATGGTATAATAGACGATCATAGGACATTAGGCAAGGGCAAGGTAAAGTTCGAAAATAGTATATCGGACATCATAGAAAGGAAATTAACAAACACTATCATAATAGAAGATAGCATAAGGAATAGTGCACTAGAGTCCAAGGAAAAGCTGACATCCACGATAAAAAAACTACTAAGCGTGGTTAGCTCGTAGTATCTGGAAAAAATGATTCTCTCTATTGAGAGGACCAGTCTTGCTTGCTTGAAACTACATACCAGCAGGGTTGTATCTTGTTGCTAGTGCCTGAGAATCTCTATGTATTTCGGCTAACAATATTAGATATAATCGTCTGGATCGAGTGTTCTTCCATGATAGATACATCTACATATGCTGTAGAATGATTGCGGTTTGTTAAATTGGATCAGCATCTGCCTGTAGAGGAGAAGTAGTATGATTCTTCATTTCATGTTATGCAAATTTTTCTGTTCTCTGCCCTCAACCTTCTTTTTATGCTCTTCTCTGACGTGGTGAAGTCTATCTTTTTCATGATCGAATTCTTTGCCGCATTCATGGCATTTTACAATTGTGTGGTGGTGGATGTGCCTTGCATGATTGATTAGATCTTCATGGTTTGCGAATTTTTCACCGCATTGGTCGCAAACATCTTCTTTTTCTTTATTATGATGATGAAATATGTCCAAACTCTTTCTTCCCTATAACCTGAAGCTAATAGATATTAAAAGATTTTTTAGTCGGTGAAAACCCTCCTGCCACGCATCCTGTATATGTACACCTGGGAAGCGATGTGTCATATCACTATAGGATAGATATATCCAGCATCGCAGATGATAAGGGCGACAGGTAACTCGGTGTCGAGTTGAAGGATACAGTAGTACATTGATCATCCATGGAAAGTATCGGCACACTGAGAGATGCGGGAGATAGTGTTGCCACCAATTCCTTTGTTTATCAAAAACACAGAGGTGGAACCAAAAGAAAAGATGATAGGCTAAAGAATCATGATGTGTAAAGAGCAATCTATATGAGCGAACAGAAGGACAAAACTCCTGAGCAGGTATCAGATGAAGATTACAAGGTAGCTCCAACAAGTGTAGACGAAGAAAGACTGAAGAAACGCCATGCTGGTGCCTATAACAAAGAACAACAAGAAGCAACTGGCGAAGGCTATCAGCAGCTTCCCCCGGATGAAAAGGTGAAGGAGGAGCTAAGAGAGGGAGTAGAATAGAGCGTAGCCTAACTCTATAAAGTATATTCAAAATAATCATCATCATCACTATCGAAAGAAACACATACACTTCAGTTACCAAAGAAGGTTTGACAGGGAGATAATTCTAGCTTATATACTCTATTGGTTCCAGCAGTCCTTGGTGGTATTTCAAGAGATCTTTTTTGGAAGAGGGATCTTCGCGATAAGCACGGCGTGAACACAGGGGCGAACCGCAGCGTTGATTATTATTGAATAGTGAATGGTAAGATCGCTGAAAGATTCAGACATAGTTAGCTAGGGGGCATCAGCAGCCCCTCCCTTCTGGGTTCTTCTTTACTAATATATCGTTAATGTTTAAGACATGCTTCCATGACCACAAAAGGATGCGAGCAAAAGCAGCAAGAGATCTTGATTGTATCTGCGCTAGATTTACTTTCCGTCAACCACACAATACACAAAAAACCACCACCACCAGATATTGCAGATCATAAAATTGTAGAAGAGCTGGATAATGCTAGCAGTCATCCTGCAATTTTGAACCTCAGATTCCCGTTTGAATTAAAGCCTGACCAAGTAAAGGCAGTAGAGGCTTGGCTTCTTAACCAATATAGAGGGTCAATCATTTACGGCAGCGGCACTGGCAAGACAGAGATTGCATTTGAATGCGCCAGAAAGGCAGCTAGTATGAAATGTGCTAAGAGGTTCAATATCCTGATGCTAGTGCCCCGAATTGTTCTGATCGAACAAAACTACAGGCGGCTTGCAACATATGGGATACAACCTGAAAAAATAGGTAGATATTTTGGGGAGCAAAAGGAGGTTCGGGAGATAACAATCAGTACCTATCATAGCGCTGTCGCTAACCTTGACATTGTAAAAAGAGCAGATATGGTGATTCTTGACGAAGTTCACCTTGCAAGCCCAACAGCGCAATCGTTTAGCAGGATATTTGATATTATCTCGGATAGCAGCAGGGCACTTTTGGGGCTAACGGCAACTATTGATGAAGTTGATTCTCGGAACCAGAAAATCATGACAATCATTCCGCCAGTTAGAAAATACCTCATCAAAGATGCAGTCTCAGACGGACGCTTGGCAAGGCCGATTATCAATCCACTTAAAGTGAATCTGACAGAGCAGGAGCAAAAAACCTACGATGAATATACCAATAAAATAAGGACTATCTCTGCCCGTTTCAAAAGATATGACGCTAAGGCAATGAAGGAACTAGCAAAACGAGGAGGCTTTCCAAGCTGGCAGGCAAGGGCTTGGTTCCTAAACGTCAGGAAAAGAAAAGCGCTGCTTGCTTCAGTGGAGAACAAGCTGGCAATGGCCATAGAACTGATAAAGATAAAGCACCCTAACCAAAAGGTGATGGTTTTTAGTGAAACGCTTGAATCTATCCGCAAACTAAAGCAGCAGCTCAAATCTAAAGGCATAGACTCAATGCTAATCGACAGCAGGATGCCATCATTTAAGAGACAAAAGGTACTATCAGAATGGGGAAAAAGGTTCTATCCTCTGCTTTCCGTCCATACACTTGAAATTGGCTTTGACGTTCCTGAAGTTGGAATAGAGATAATTCTGGCATCAACTTCTAACATGAACCAGATAGTCCAGAGAGTGGGAAGAGTGCTACGAAAAGTGGAAGGCAAAGAGACAGCGCTGGTGTATGTCATATATGTGTCTGGTAGCAAGGATGATAACGTCTTGAAATGTATGAAAAGTGCGGTAGATACAACAGCAGCAGGTGAAACTGTGACACTAAAAAATAACAGCAGTACAGTTTAGAACTATACAAGATTGACAGCAGGTTTGGGAGTCTTGTGCTGGAGATGTTTGGAGTGTTGGAGACAGCATCTCCACATTCTCGTGAGACATCACTACTACTTGGTTTTAGTTTGATTTGTATTGGAGTCAGATATTTGGGTGCATCTCTTCCTGCCAGCATTGAAGGCAATATTCGCCTGTTACCTGAAATATCTTGGCTCTCATGCCACATGAATAGCAATTCAGATCTTTTGTCCTACGGCCTCGCTTTTGATTCATCCTGTCTTATTACCCTGCTGGCTCGATCTATTGTAAACAAACATCAACACTACAAGCGCTATTACAGAAATGGTTATCAGAATAGTTCCTAATACGATGTGACCATTATGTGGAAGCCCCAATCCAATGCCGGAAGCTATGTGAATCTCATGTGGTGCTGACTTGTAAAAGAGACCTGCTCCAATTATTGCCCCTGCTATAAGCAAATACCTCATCGGCAAGCCGGCCTTGGCTACGACTGCTACTACGATGACAAGGCCAAGCCCGTAAAGGATGTCTGCAACAGGAGTCAACGTCGCTAGGCCTGATTCTATGTCGATGACTCCACCTAAAACTAGTCCTATGCTGATGAATCCAAGCGCAAACCCAGCCAAGTGGATCCCTAGGCCGGTTATCCCGTGTTTGCTTGCCTGCACTGCAATGCTACTGGATTGCTCTCTCCTCAATTCTATCAAATCTCCTTAGTTCCCATTATGATTCCAAACAAGAGTGAGGAACGGGATAGCTAGTGCCACATTCCCCCGCCAAAACCGTGTAGGTTGCCCAGTCCATGCCATTCTCCGAATCCGTGTCCCACCCTGGCACCGAACATCATCGGATTGCCAAAGGAGCCCAATGACTGACCTTCAGAGTTGTAGAGCACATCACCATTTCCAGCGTCGATTACTACAAAGTGTCCCGTCTGGTTCGCAGCGTCTGCTACAAAGAAAGTGTATACAAGGTACCCCTGCACTACGGCCATATGTCCGCCTAGCACAGTGCCGTTTGTTACCTGTCCTTGTGCAGTTTGTGCGGCTGATACAAATGATGCCTTTACATTTTCATTGATAAAATTACTTGCCTCATTTGCAATGCTCACCGAGCCATTTATTTGGGGCATCCCTTGACCCGGCCAAGTTGTCGTCATCATCATTCTCTTCTGCTGCTCTTGTTGTGCAGTTGCCTGTGCTAAAGACGATGCCACCAAAACTGTAGATAGTGCGCCTACAGCCAGAACTGCCACCACTATTATTACTTTCTTACTGAGAAAGTTTTTTGTTGTTGACATGCCTAAACTTTGTGAAGAATTATTTTAACCATTGTTCACCCATGACACGTAACATAGTTACGTGAAGACCAACGAGCCAGGAGGGCACTCAATCCAATCCAATCCAATCGTTTAATCCTGCTCTCCATGTGAAGGAAATGCAAAAATAATTTCGCTATTGACTTTGCAGTTATCCCTTCGTCAGGGTCGCGCTATCATAATCCAGCTTTTAGTCGATCTCTTTCTGAAGCTGTTTTTGCACCTGCTTGTACTTTTTGGTCCATTTTGAAAGCACGACCGCTGCCTAATGGCTATCCCTATCCAGAGGAGGATACGGTGCCAACTACCACAGCGTGGACTATTCTAAATACAGGGCTGTCTGGCGCCCTCTGCACATGGCCGAACCTCCGGTGGTAGCCTCCACCCTCATCAAATATCTTATCAACTAGCAGTATCTCTCCTTTAGCTGAGAGGTGGAACCCTGCCTAACAGGCTAAAAGCCATAGAATCCTCTGAATTCACCTTTTTCTCTCCAACTTCATTCGCATGCCATATTTTGGCCTCAACGTTATGAGTGGCTTTAAGTCAACTTTGTGCTCTGGATCATGGTGCATTTTCCATTTTCGGTAAATTGTAGCGATCACTAGTATTCCTTCAATCCAAGCGAAAGGTTCGCCTACACACCCTCTGATGCCTCCCCCGAACGGAAAATAACTGAAACGAGGCAGGACAGATTTGAATTCTTTTGTCCAGCGATCCGGATTAAAGGCTTCAGGGTTTGGAAAGTATTGAGGATTGTGATGCATCACATATTGGCTCATTAGGACTATTGAGCCACTCGGTATAACATACTTATCAATTACATAATCTGTTAAAGCCTGGCGACCTAAGGTCCAAGCTGGCGGGTAGAGACGCATAGATTCTCTGAGGACTTTTTCTGTGTATTCTAGCTTGTTTATATCTGGAATTGTTGGCAGTCTTGGAGTAGCAATACGGTCCTTAGACTGGTTAACACCATCATCACCATCGTTATTGTTATTATCCCTGCCAAGTACGGAGCATAGCTCATCGTACAGTCGTCGCTCAACATCAGGGTGTTGGGATAAAAGATAAAATGTCCATGTCAATGCATTAGCTGTCGTCTCGTGTCCCGCCAGGAATATAGTCATCACTTCATCTCTCAATTGAATATCTGACATTTGTTCAATCCCTGCTTCCTGGTCTTGTGCTTCCATTAACGTATACAGCAAATCGTGATCGTATTGTGAATTCACATTTTTGTTATTAGCATCATCATTTGTATCATCATATAGGTTCTTTTTGATTCTCCTATTATCCCGGTGTTCCTTGATCATCCTATATACAATTGAATCCAAAGTATTTTTTGCTGAACGAAAATCCTTATTGATTGGTAGAATTGGTATCTTTTCGATTAGTTCACCAAATGGCATCAGAACACGATTAAGATATTCCATGCTTGTCAAAAGAGCATTGCTCACCTTATCGCTTTCAATATCAGGTATGTCTGAGCCCAAGACAGACTTGGCTATAATTGCAGAAGTGAGGTGCATCATCTCACTATGAATGTCAATAACCATTTCATCTTGCCACCTCTCAGACATGTGTTCAGCATAATTGACCATTATGTGTCCATAGTTCCTAATCCGATTGGGATGAAATGCAGGTTGTATGATCCGTCTTTGTTTGTCATGATACTCGCCTTCGCTAGTTACCAGCCCTTCTCCCAATATGCGCTTAGATACTTGCAGTCCTCTACTTTTTATGAACTTCCTGTGATCTCTTATTAAGATATTTTCTATATATTGAGGATTGTTGACCACATACATGTGTTGTCTGCCAAACTTGAAATGAGAGATATCGCCATATGTGTATGCAATTTTCATCAGCATCGCTATTGGATTATTTATGAATTGACGCAACAGTTTGCTGGGCAACACAGAAGAAGGTCCTGGAGGATAATGATGCTGATGCCTCTTGTGAGGATTTGAAGAGGGAAATGAGGAGGGGGAAGGTGAAGGTGAAGAAGATGAGGGATGCTGGGCGGGTTTCATGATATTTTGGACATATATGCTACAACACGACTTGACTTATTAAATTATAGATAGATCTCATCAACAGTCATCCGTCAAGTCATAAGTGGAATCCTAATCTCAGTCTATTTTTCAACTACATCCATCTTGGCATATGCTGCTACTGGGCAGAAATGCGGTACCATTTGTCAACGCCACAGAGCTCTATGATCGACTGGATGTTGGTAGAGGTTCAAGCGTGTTTTATATCCAAGACCCCGACTAACTCAGTGCCAGCTTCAATTGTTCTAAATTCTGAGGGTTTTACTCTCTTACCTCTCGGACCCTATGTTGGAGAAATCTTTCTTTTTTTGCTCTCAGTTACACCTAAAGACTAGCAAGGAATCCCTTCGTTAAAGTGAAATCACTCAGTCGATCGCTTGCTCCTCGAAAAAGAGGAACAAAGTGACTAATCCATTTTAATGCAAAATATGCCTCATTTCACAAGCAGGACAGGAATACTTGAATGATGCAAGACTGAATTTGGTACGCTTCCAATAAAAAATTGCTTGGCTCCGCTGAATCCTCTGCTTCCGACAACGATTAGGTCTGCACCTCTTGAGTTTGCCTCTTTAATGATGGCATCCGGTGGATAACCTTGGGCTAGAGTAGTTTCAACCGCAATTTTGTATTCATTTATTGATTTTTCAGAATAATTCTTTAGAAGTTGTCTTCCAGATTCTTCCAAATCGATTCGTAATTTGTCGATGCTAGAAGCATCGGTGTAAAAGAGGCCACCACCGACTGGTAAAGGGGGCATCACTACATGAACTATAACTAATTTGCCATTAGAAAGTTTGGTAAGTTTTGCAGCCACTTCGTAAACTTTGTTAGAGCTCTCAGAACCATCTACTGCGACAACTATCTTTGAGAAGGGCATCAATTGGATAATTTACCTCCTAACACTTGAAGCTATCTAAAATAGTTGCATGATAGATCGGATTACCTATTCAGGCCTAACTTTTAATTACATTTCATTGCATCAGTCGTAACTATATGGATCATATTCTGGCAAGAATTAGAGGAGTTAAAGTGGAGGATATTAAAAGCATGCTAAAAGCAGATATGCCTAAGCATGCCGAGCAAGGATTAATTCTAAGGCACATATGGCACAATGCAGAAGATCCCGATGAGATCTTGTTCATTTTTACCACGGCGGATCTAAACCGTGCAAGAAAGTTTATTGAAACGGTTCACGCAGAGGCCCTCAAAGAAAACCCGGCTGCAAATTTGCCTAAAATGCTTTTTTTGAAAGGCGAATGAAGGATAGGTGCAACTTACAAGGGTCTAGGAAATACTTTCAAGCCCTTGCTTACTGCATGTCCCAACATTATCATGATGATTAAGACGTACATTGAACCGCTACAACTATTACTGCAAGTATTTTTGTGGCAATTAATGATGATAGTAGAGCCTTTTGGATGTGGGTTGCATAGATATCATTATAGCAAGTTACATATTTTTAATTAGAGTATAATTTCGACTTTGATTCTCTAAACCGATGTTAAATAAGAGGATCCAATCGTAAATGCTTGTGGATCATGAGGCATAGAATGGAATGTTTTACTATTCTCTTGTTTCATAACCATTAAAAACTTAGGTCAGCCTAATTAGGCTGACCTAATTATGAACAAATACAAATATGCAAACCTTCGATCTCCGTACCTTGAAATTGCGGGAGCTGTGACCTTACTTGCCTTATTATCTTCTTTGGGGTCATATGCTCTTTCATTTGGAGTGCAATATCAACCACAACAACAATCCGCTACAACAATAGTCGCAAGTAGTGACGAAAGTATGAGAATTACGTCAACTGACGCAAACACTTCTGACAGCATAGCAAATGAAACAACGACACAGGCGGATGTACTGAATGCTACCTTGATTGAATTTGTTTCAAACATAGAGCAGATAAGGGGACATCTTGACCAAGCACTTATCAACAAAGAATCTGGAAACAATACCCTGGCACAAACCCATACATTGCACCCAATTGAAGAAGTATATTCAAGCATTGAAGATCAGCTCGCAAATCAAAACAACACACTAAACCAAACCTTGTCAGCAGCTTTGGAAAACTTGTCTTCTAGTGTTACAAGTGCCCAACTACAAGACTTTGCAAGCCAAATAGATTATGTCGATATGCTGTTGAACAATAGTGTGCAGACACTAGTACCAAGTTCAGAACTTAACAACAACCCGGCATTTAATGCAAGTGTAGTGGGGCGACTGTTGCATGTTGCAGGACATGAATACGAAGAGGCTGTTGCAAATGGCACGGTAAAGGAAGTTGTAGAATACCAAGATGCGCAGGCATTCTTCCACAGAGCCAAGAGCATATTCAGTTCATCAGCAAGCAATATCAACGAAAGTATGTCTCAGCAGGTGGAGGAAGTAAATGAGTCATTTTCGAACCTGAGTAGTGCAGTCAATGATAAAGAGGATCCTGATACTGTAGAAGTAACAATAAACGGAATAATACATGAGCTAACAGAAATCACAGGCATCTCTGAGACCCAACTAATTGGCGAAGAAACTGATGCAGCAGAGGAGCATGAGCCTATTGCAATAATAAACAACATCAAATCTTTGTTGACCCAACTGCTAGCAGCATATAAATCACAGGATTATCAAGGAGCAGGGAGCATTGCAATTGAGGCGTACTTGGAGAACTATGAATATATAGAAGCACCCATTGCCCAACGTGATCAACAGTTAATGGAACAAACGGAGGTAATGTTAAGAGAAGAGCTCAGGCAGATGATAATAGATAGGGTTCCAATAGAACAAATAGAAGAACATATAGCTAGGGTAAATGCCAATCTAGATAGAGCCACAGAGTTGCTTCAATAGCAGCAAAGACAACGATAGAGAGGATAAAAGAATTTGTTCCCTCCACTCTTTCCTTTCTCAAGAATTTTTCTTACTTCTGAAATTTCTCCTTTTGCTTAAATTGTATTATATCAGTAAAAATAGTATTTTTGACATATTCTTTAACACATTTTTCTTAAAATGCCACCAAAGAATCAACTTAGTCACCAGCAATCCGCATTTTGCTTTATGATTATGGGGCAACCTCTCTGGATTTATTGGAATGATTTACCTCTACTGGAAGCCTACCTGCCTGTTTGCCTATACATAGATGTTACTACAGGCTCTTGCCTTCTTCTGTACTTTTATCTTGTCTGACCAAATCTTCTCTAGACTTGCGTGCAGTTTCTATGAGTCTCTGTCTTCTTGGAATAATGATCAATATGTACAATGAGCCTGCTGCATATATTGCAAGAAGTGCGGTTTGGCCTATGATTGTCTCAACTGTGGGATGGATGCCAGTCATCGATGCCAAATTGATGTCAAGCCTAGGCACCGTTCCTATAAGATGTGTTGTGGAAATATATCCTAATTCTTGAAATTCACGTATTGCGTTGCCCATAAATGCTATTGACATATATGCGCCAATTCCCATTGTTAGCGCAAATAAGACCTTCAGAGGAAGTCTTTTCCCAAGCTTTCTTACTACAATTGCGGTTGCAACTATCACAGCTAAGCCAATAGCAAGTCCTGCGACAACGTACCATTCCATATATTTGGCAAAGGAAAGCATTGCTTGATAAAATAATACAGTTTCAAAACCTTCTCTATATACTGTAAAGAAGGAAAGTAACACAAAAACCATTATGCTGCCGGTAGTTGTTGCTTTCCAGACTTTGGCCTTTACGAATTCTATCCAACGCTTTGTTTCGATCTTGTTCAATACCCAAAAGCTTACCCAAAATAGAACCGCAACTGCAGAGACGCCTGCAATGGCTTCTATAAGCTCACGGCTTGCTCCGGAGATATCTATGATGAATGCAGATATAAACCAGGTAACAGCAGTTGCTCCGATTGCTATCACTATGCCGTAGTATACATGTTTTTTGAACCTGTTATTTCTTGATGCCTCCAAGTATGTCAAGATGGCAGTTACTATTAATGCAGATTCTAGACCTTCTCTGAATATTATGGAAAAGGATGTTGAGAATGCTATCGTCGGTGCTAAAATGCCGGTACCGGATACTAATCTTTCGGATTCGTCAAGCCCTCTTCTAATTTCAATGACTTTTGCTTCAACCTGTCCATACGGTGCATGGGTTTGAATTAGATTCCTAAGCTCTGCGAACTTGATCTCCATTTCAAGAGTAAAATCTGGATTTATAGGGCGCAATGGAATCTCTATACTCTCATAGCTATCCAGATAGGCAGTTCTGGATGTAAGAACGGCACCATCATAATCTCCTTGCTTATGTAGCCGGAGTGTCTCATCAAGCTGCATCCTGATCGTATCAATATTGCTGCGAACATTGGCTTTAGCAGGGTCTTCTACCTCTCCAATGCCCCTACGCTCACCAGTATATGTACCAAATCCGGCTTTTAGACCTTCAATATCTGCAAAAAGCCCAGAAGAGGTTGGTGATGAACCTTGGTTAAATGATGCATTATTTCTTAAAAGCACTTCTGCCTTGTCAATTTTTGCGAGAATGCCATTGACAAAAGCTTGTATAGATTCTACGGGTTCTCCCGCTTTTATCATCCCGCGCAGATCCTCTCTCATCTCCTTTTCAATGCTTGACATTAGATCCGGATCGTGCTTTTCAATTGGTGCTTCCAAATATTCATAATTATCCAAGTATGCAGAGATAGCATATTGATCTGCCTGTGCATAATTGCCATTCTTTACTTCAGAAGTAACCTTTGACAAAAGCATTCTTATCGTAGTAAAATACTGCTGATGTTCACTTGCGCTCTCGCTTCCCTGGCTTACTGATAGTTCTTCTGCCAAGTCTCTTTCGATTGCCGTAGTAAGGCGCAGAATTGACTCTTTATCCATCTTTTGTGCGAGAGAGCTTTCAAGTTCATTGAAGAATGATTCGATTTCAGTTTTTCTTCTACTATCTTCTATCAAGGAAGACAAAGTTTTTTGGTAATCTTGGCGAGCTATCTGGACAAGTCCAACTGCATTCTCGTAATCAGTATTCTGTGAGAGATTCCCACTGCCAGATCCATTCGATGCATTAGAAATTGTTGTTGTATTATATGACTGCACTGCATCACGCAAGAGGAATACAACAGTTTGGGAAACCATCGCTTTGTCAGAAAGAAATTTCGGCCCTATGGATTGTTGAGAGATTTCATCCAGGATTCTGCGTATTTGCACTATACTTTCCCTTATTTTTTCTTCAGAATATTCTCCAGTTCTCATTCTTAGGGGAAGATCGGTAAGTAACGATTCAAGCTGCTTGGTGGATTGTTCTCCAGCAGTCTTGCCTAGCTGATTCTTTATGGCAGGATACGTCGTACTGTGAGGGATGAAAGCATGTGCAAATGCCATTTCAGGACTGCCTTTATCTAGGCTTTGTTCAGTCAGCCAAAGCTGGGTCCGGATCCTCTCAATGTTAACCATAACAATGAGTGCCTCTGTATCGCTAAGCCCTTGACCATATACAGAAAAGGAATTTGCAACAAATAGTTGAATGATTACCAGTATTGTCAAAAAACAGGACAGGATTAGTTTTATGTTTGGCTTGACAGAGGATGGATCAAGAATATTTTTTTGGTTCAATTTATTTTTGTTCACCACTATCAATATTTCTTATATGTAGAGTTCACAGGAACGTTCTTTTCCAAGGCTATCTGTTGGGCGGTCTTTGCAATGTCAATTGCTGATAGTATCATTTTATGAAAAAGAGTGTCTGCAATCAGTTGCAAACATGGGATCGCTTCTTTGTATTCAAATGACAAAGTGCTGCCCATTAATTAGGTCGACCTAATTAGTTTGGCCTAATATTTAAACTGTCTTTTATAGGGGCTCTGTTAACTTGGCATTGGGTAGAGCAACTTTAACCAGAAAGACGAGGTGTTAACTGCCATCGGCTAAGAAGGGTTCAGTTGATGGTGTTGATGGTGGTGGTGACTTAACTATAATCCTCAAAAAATAAAAGTGGGATATCTCTTTCTATTAATGGCGGCAAGGTGCTGGTATTCTCCATAGACCTGTATTCTCCAATGCTCACGATACAGGTCACCTACCGCCTAAACGACCGGTAGAATTATAGCTCTGTAGTAGGCATACGCTTGATGGTCTGAAAAATCATGACTAATAAACAACTAGCTAATTTATTAGCACATCAAGCTTTTGAAAACCTCTATGCATTGGAAATTTTGGATAGGCTTAGGCGGTATTTTGATTTCAATAGGCTTTGCAATCGGTTTCACTATAGCACAATTGTTGTATGCGCAAGGTGCTGGCATAACAATCGCAGGGATTACAGTCTCAATTGCTCCAGTGGCTGGTGCAGGGGTAGCTAGTTTGGGTTTATTCCAGGCTTGGAATAAAAGCAGAAAAGAAGAGGAAAGGATTCCTGCTATAACATTCGATGGATTTGTTAGAACAAGTGGAACAATAACTCTGCCCCTGGACCGAGGTCAGCGTTCATAGTCACATCAACATATTCTGTGCGACTGAAGAAAACCAAATGAATAGGAAGGGCGGAACGATGTGACGGTTTTATTTCACTGCCTGGAATGCTAGCTCTTGACATACATTCAAGATGGTTGCCTGATTATTTAGTAGAATGTGACATTAGTGATTGCATGAATTTGGTGTTGTTTCATACTATTTTGGAAAGACGTGAATCAACTACAGACGATACAGAAGCTATCTTCTTACATGCATCATTACGACCGAACCAAGTTGATGAAACAATTCCATTGAGACTTCAAAATCATCAATCCCAATTGCTGAATATTAGAGTAGGTTCAAGAAACGCATATGCTCCACAACCATTACAAATGACGATTAGGCAGGTAATGGATGAAGCAACGAGTCGCCCATCGGAACAACCCTAGTTACGCAATAATCAGTCTCGGTTAGCAAGGACACGCTCGACTTTTACTTTTTTTCCTTTAATCACGAATCTAATTGCATCAGATTTTCCAAGTGCTTCGATAACGGGCTTTAGTATGGAACTAGAATATCCACGCTTGCCCACATAGTTAACGCCTACTTCGAACTCAGTTTCGTCCTTTTTCCATTTAGGCATGACTTAATTTCTCATCAGTATATTTCATCGATTATTTCCCGTATTTTGACAATTTTATAGACTTTACCTAATGAGCTTATGTAAACTGTGTGAGATAACCTCTCATTTATTGTTAGGACAGTTAGGAGTATCCGTCTAGGTGGATGCCTAATGTGCTATGCATCTTCACCGCGAATGCTGAAATGTTCTTTCTTGCATGTTTGGTGAAAAGTTAAACGCTCAATCCCTCATCAGTCTCTTCCGCTCCATTTACATCTTTGAATAGTGACTGTGTAGTTTCTCACAAGAGGTCTCATGTTATACTATAATCTGCTCTTTTAATGAGCCCAACTTAATTACAACATTTTCCCTTTGGAATATTATGACCATGAGGGCATTTTCTAGGATGCTTAAGAAGGGTGCAAATAGCATCTGTAAAGATGTTTTTCATATGATGTTCTATTCCACAGGCCATTTCTTCGTCTACTTCTATCTTTAGAGCTTCCTTCATCATGACTTCAAGTAGCCTAGTATTTCTAATCATCTGGCGTCCAATTCTCCCTCCATCTTTGGTAAGTGTAACCTTGGTTTGGCTGTATTCGACAAGGTTTGAATTGTGTAGCTTGTGTAGCATTTGTACAACAGAAGGTTGTGTGACATTGAGCAACTTTGCTATTGAGCTAACTTTAGCATCTTGACCTTTTTCATGGAGGTACCAAATAGCTTTAAGATACATCTCTGTATGTTCTGATTCAGCAGTACCTATGAAAAGCTCTTCTCTATTTTGATTGATGCTTATCCTAGTATTTGATAGATAGTCAGAGATATTGATGTTAGATTCTGGTATTTTTGCCACGATTATTAAATAATTAATAACTATTGTACTTCTTAAGCAATATGCTAGTTTGACAATTTGTCGTATCATGATCTGTAAATTCAATAGCAGGGCCCAATTACTTGGAGTTTTTTTCATGGAACCTGATTGTTAGCCCTGCCCTGCCGTTTCAGATGATTCCTCCCAGTCAGGTATCGTGTCCTATAGGACCTCCGGTTATCAAACCATATACATCACCACCAGTCATCCTATGTATTATTCCTGATGGAGCTGCAGGAGTTCCTTCTTGCTTAGGGGGTTATTCTTGAGGTAATAGTTTAGTTTACATCAGGCACCACTGTCTATCTATCTGTCGACATCATAACAGCTGTTCTCAACACTTTGAGTCTGAAAAAGATTCAGAGTACCTCAGATATGGAGCTTTTACTTATGTCACCTTGGACATTGGTCAGCCTGTGTCAATACCACTATCCTGGAATGCCTTTTGTAACAAATTCTTCCTTCGTTCTTAATGAATACAGTGCGCACCCTTTACCACCTGTCCTCTGCTCACTAGAAAAAATCCTCTATCTTTTTCTTTTCTAGCTAATCCTTACTATTGCGGCAACGTTTTTCATAGGTGCTTTTTTCAGTTCATCACGCACTGCCTTTGAGATATGCTCCTGGGCTGTAAGACTTGAAAAGTCCATCAATTTTACGCCATCGAGGATGTGGATTTGTGGGGCAAGATCTTTGCCACTGTCAGCGTGCTGCCTGAGAAGGCTTTCGATCCTATCGGCCACCTGCTCAGGAGAACCGGTGAAAATTGCTGCGTTTTCCACTGAAAGCCTGACCCTACCATATTTGTCAAGCACTAGCACTGGCTGCTTTTTTGATTTCAAAAAGAGCATCTTCTTGTTCATCTCGCAGGCAAATATATGGTAATTATTCGTATCGAAAATGCACTTCACTCCCTCATGTATACCGAAAAGCTCGCAGGCAAGGACACGGGCCTCTTCTTTCTTTATCTCCTGAGCATTTGTAGTACCTATATCCAGTGAAACGTTTCCCAACGCAGTGACTCGCATCACCGATCGCTCGCTGATGTATTCTGACTGGATTGTTATTGATTCAGGCAGCGCTCCACGCTGTAGAGCCACTTTTTTCACCTGCTCTGCTAGTGCGGAAATATCCTCCATTCGGGGAGTAGTGACAGTTTTCTCTGCCTCTTCATGAATCATTGCCGCCGCAACACCGATGGATGAGATCACTTCGGCATGGTCTGCAATCTTGTACTGCAGTTGTTGCTTGAGTGCAACATAAGGGACGAGCACTGACGCCCCTCCGCCTCCACCGACGAGCATCACTCGCTCTTTTTTAAGCTTGTATTCTTTAATGACATGCTCAACTATATCAAGCACCTTTTTGGCAGAAATGTCAAGGATCATGGTCGCTGCCTTCTCCGTCGTGGTGCCTAGTCTGTTGGCAAGTATCGAAAGTGCTATCTTCGCAGAAGTTTGGTTTGCCTTTGCATAATCACCTTCCGGCACAAGGTCCAGCGCATTTGCAGCGCACGTGTTTGTTATCGCAAAGCGCTTGCCTCCGGCGGACTCGATCGCCATATAATCAATGGGATCACCTTCTTTTGGTTTGAAGGTTATAATCTGGCCACCCTCAAGCTCCTCCGGTGATGCAAAGCACGAGTAGGGAAGACCGGCGATATGTGCAGACCGAGGACCTACGTCTGTTATCTTTCTGCCGGACCAGCGCACAAGTGAGCCGCCTCCTACCCCTGCAACTTTGACATCAAGTGATCGAATGCAGGTAGGGTGCTGCATTATTATGACATAACGCATCTCCGGCTTGCCATCCTTGATCGCGCAGACATTGGTTGATGTACCGCCAACTTCTATGAATATGCCGTCAATTACACGGAGGTGGAGGAGAGCCCCGGCAACGCTTGCCGCAGGCCCAGACAGGACAGTGACAATGGGTTTGCTCCGAAAAGTGCTCATGTCTGTGACGCCGCCATCACCCTTCATTATTAGGACAGGAGCAGCGATTTTTTCATTCCGCACAGCAGACTCGACAAACTTTGCCGTGCTCGTTGACTTAGGCAGGATGCCTCCGTTGATTGCTGCTGTAAGAGTCCTTATTTCAAGTCCATAGATGCCGGTCAGTTCATGACCTGCGGTAGCGGGAATGTCTGATCTTTCCATCACGAACCGCTCGTTGCTTGGGTCGTCGACGCTATACGCCTCGCTAACCACGAGCACTTCAGCACCTTCTTTTTTTAGTTCAGCTATTGCCTGCTCAATTTCCTTATCCTCCAGATATTTTGAGGTGTCAAGGAAACGGTAGCAGGTATGTAGATATTTGTTGGGTGCAAGCTGGACATCTTTGATGTTTGTGCGCTTGATCACATTTGATTTTTCCAAGCCTACACCCATGCCTATAATCCCGACCTTGGCGGTATCGCCTTCAAGGAGCGCGTTGACTGCCTGTGTGGTGCTGTGAGATATCAACTCTATCTCGGAGTTTTGGATCGAATATCTTTGTATCAAGGTCTCAAGTGCCTCAACTATGCCGGTCGAAACACCATTAGATGAAGAGTGTGTTGTGGGGACGGTGACCTTGCCTATTATCTGGCCTGTCACCATCTCAATGGCGACGGCCTTGGTGAAGGTACCGCCTACGTCTATGCCGACCCTTATTCTCCTAGTTTCCAAAAGCGTTAGGCAAGCCTAATTGACCAATGTAATTTATGTTTTTTCGTATATATCTAGGCTCAGATAAATTATATATTTTTAGATAATAGCATACAGAGTTAGTTTATCCTCGCTAGCTCCATAAATGCCGAATATTTCATTGGTTTCATTGTCATATCTTGGGACTTTAGACGCATGGTTCACTTTGATTTAGGTTGTATCTGCGCCATATCCTCTACCTCAGCTTCTTTGAACGTTAAGAGTGTGCATCTTTTGGTGGAGGGGGATACCTTCTCGTTGATACGGATTTATATCTCCGCCGTCGCTGATGCTATCTAGCGTAGCTTCTGCCTTGATTTTTGAGTTTTATTTTTTGCCTGGTATAGATAGCGGAGGCGATGTGTGGAGGTTTTTTCAATATTATTGTTAGTATATCGTAATAATGTAGTGCAATCAAACTAATGAAACTAAGAAAAGTATACAAGTATCAGAAGTAAAAATAATGGGATACATTTGAACTTTCAGTAGCGAAGAAGAGTGTATCTTTTTACCAGAAATAATACAAGCTTATATCTTTCATGATGGTAGACTATGTGTATACACGTACAGAAAGCATATGTCTGATTCATTACATCCACGTGATCT
>JBKPNF010000234.1:0-6408 GCA_046732455.1 Thermoproteota archaeon
GATTGTAATAGACGACAGAGGGGCAACTCATGGATGATTCCATGACTTCTACCATCCGCCCGTTACATCTCCTTCTTGATTTCACTTGTTCTGAGAAGCGAAACTGTCCGTAAATCCGTGTATATCTTTATAGAACTCACAGGGGGGAGTTTTAATACTAATCTTGTAGTGCCAAGAGCTTTGCAATGCGGAAACGTACGACTAGTTCGATTGGCGTTTGATATTCTTGAAAAAGAAAGATAAATCAATCCCTAAAATATACAACTAGAGGCTAAATTGGGATAGCATCATAAAGAAGATGTGGAAGCTTTAAAATAGGTAACATTAATAGCTCTCAATGCTCGCCTGATGCGAAAAGCCGTCGTAATACACCACACACTAAACTCTCCTGGAGGCGAGTCAACAGTTGCCATCGAAACTATAGAATGTTTGTATGAGCTTGGTTACGAGGTAGAACTTCTCACTGTTCAGCCCCCTGACCTTGACAGTATCGGCAAGTCTTACGGTAAAAAAATACATATTTCAAGAATAAAATCGCTTCTTCCTTTCAAACTGAATTATTTTGGTGTTTATCAAAGGCTGTTGACTATGCTTTCATCAATGGATTTTAAGAATTCGGATGTTGTTATCAATACTCATGGAGACGCGCTGCCTTACAGGATTTCAGGGAATGTGCCGTATCTCTTGTACCTTCACTTTCCGACATTTTTGATGAATTCTACGGGTATCTATGGTAGTAATAAGTACCGTAAATCCTTTTTCTGGAGAGCCTACTTCAAACCTTATAGTATGATCGCGCAGTCTCTTGCTATGCGCGCAACTACAAGGTCAAACTTGGTACTTACAAATTCCAGATTCAGCAAAGAAGCGATAATACAGGCGTTTGCTGATGTTCAACCCTACGTGCTATATCCACCTGTAGACATTGATCGTTTTTCTCCTGCCTATAGCAAGTCGATCAATTCTAGGGAATTAAAAGTACTCGTAGTATCCCGATTCTCTCCAGAAAAAATCATTGAAAATGCTATCAAAATCGCTCATCTTCTTGGAGGAAGAATCAAATTTCAGATTTTAGGGTCACTTGCACCGGCAAATCGCCCATATTTTAAAAGCCTACAGCAAATAATAGAGAACTATGGCTTGAGCAAGACAGTGACCTTAACACCTAATGCTAGTAATGAAGAACTCATTGACTCAATGTCTAAGAGCATGATATACCTTCATACGATGATCGGCGAGCACTTTGGAGTATCAATTGTAGAAGCAATGGCAGCGGGTCTTCTTCCTATTGTGCCCGCTTATGGTGGTTGCAGCGAGATTGTCCCAACCGATCACCAATACCGTACCGTAGAAGAGGCCGCTGATTATATTGCAAAAAATGCTAAATACGCAGGTGATGAAAAAAGGCTGCAAATGCGTGAAATTTCTAGGCAATTTTCCCCAAACAACTTTAGAAAAGCAATGAGTGTATACATTGAGAAGGCAAGAAGCCAAATAAGTGTATACCGATCTTGAACAACCTAAACCGGATGAGGATCTTGGTTGTCTCTGGCGAGTATCCTCCAATGAAAGGAGGCGTAGGCAGGTATACCAAAAATTTGGTGCGAGCAATTGCCAAGAAACCTAATGTTGATGTTTCCGTTGCAATAGGTGCTCCTGCTTCTTCTTCTTCTTCTTCTTCTTCTTCTTCTTCTTCTTCTTCTTCTTCTTCTTCTGATACTGCTCTAACTAATCCTAGTCAAGACGGCGACACTAATGTTACCATCTATCGCGGGGCCGTTAGGAAAGGGGATAAGCGGAACTCCGACCGCATTTTGCAGATTGTTTATGAAATAAACCCCGATGTTGTCAATATACAATACGAACGAGGACTATATGAGGTTGATACTACCATCAAACATACATTTTGGAGACTTGTGCATGGATCCACTCTGGATCGATTTTATAGAATGTGCCCAGTACCAACAGTATCTACGCTGCATACAGTTTTTCCTCAGGATGAATATTGTGCTTATGTAAAAGATAGAGCATTGAGAAAGGAGGGAAGATTTGGTTTCCTTCCTCGCCCTTTGCGTTCTGCTATAAGAAGATGGGTAATGGAGCAGCGATATGATCTACTACTTCAGGTAGTAAGCCAATCGGACGGAATAATAAGCCCTGCAAGGACACTGCAAGAAGTAGTCAAGCGCGGAACAGTAATTTATCATGGCGCAGAGCCGGCCATCGAGCTATCATCTTCATCTTCGCCGTCAATTGATAAAAAAGAGTTTAGAAGGGGCTTTGGATTACCTTTAGATAAAATGCTTTTGCTTGCGTTTGGATACGCGGGCTCATATAAGGGATTTGATGTATTAGGTAGTGTTGGCCTGCCCCATAATTGGTCTTTAGTAGTAAAGCAGACTAAGCACGAAAGAGGCTTAGAGAAACCCATAGAAATTCGCAACGACAATAGAGATCATGTCATCATCAGCTTGAATCTAGGATACCTAGATGATACTATGATGTCAAAGCTCTTCTTTGCATGCGATGCAATAATATTTCCCTACAAGATCGTATCGGTTTCTGGCGTAATGTTCGATGCCTTGGCTCATGGACTTCCATTTATCGCTTCTGATCTAAGATTCTTTAAAGAATTTGCAGATATGGGGCTGGGTATTGTATGTGAACGAAATACACAATCATTTGAGCGATCGATATCGACTCTGGCTTCGGCGTATGAGGAATACAAAACAAGAGTTGAGCAGTTCCGTTCAAAATTGCGATGGAGCAACATTGCAAACGAGCACATTGTATTGTTTTCACGTTTGATTTCTCAATACAAGAATGAATCAGCGGCCAAAAGTGAAAATATTAGAAGAAGAAAACAAGCCTTATGAACTTATCAAATGACAAATGACCTTCTTTTAGAGTGTATTCTTCTATTCCTAAGAATAATATATGTTACACGTTGGTATAGGATAGCAGAAGCATATGGTTAAGAATTTATTCGGTCGTATTGGTCGGGCTCGGGGAATAGGAGAATGGACTGGTAGAAGGTTCTGGGAATCTAGGCAATTCTACTCGGCATACATTGCACTGTTTATAGCAGTATCAAACTGGATAACAATTCAATACAGGCTACTTCTTGAAAATATCCCTATTTTCAATACGCTTTTCTCGCAGCTATGGGTATTTCTGGTTGTAGCAACACTACTGTTCACTGTGATTAGTATACTTGGCGGCCATTATATACATAGAAAAAGGCAATTCAGGTTAGAGCAGGCAATAGCCACAGAAGAAAGTCCATATTTATACAGGGCCGCTCCAGGAATACAGAAAGATTTGATGGTACCAGTGACCATATTACAGTTGGAAGCAATAGAAGCAATTCTAAGTTCAAGCAATAGTTTGACAGAAGAAAAGAAAAAGCAAATAGAAGCCTTTAAGCAAGATCTGATCAAGCTTTCTAACGGTTTGGCGATCGGGGATTTTAGGAAGTCACACACTAAAAAAACCATTACCACTGCTTCATAATGAGGATGAGGTGATAATGAGATATTGTCCTTGTCGCTGTTCATTATTTGTAATACTCTGAGGCGAAGGGAAGAAGACAACCGATGAAGGTGCTAATGGTTTCTACAGAGTATCCTCCTATGAGAGGAGGCATTGGGCGCTATACGTCTAAGCTAGTCCAAGCATTGCGCAAATCAGGCGACAGAATTGAAGTCGATGTGGTCTGCAATGAAGATGGAAAGGGTGAATATGTAGGCCTCTCTCCAAGTAATGAGAGAAATTCTGATCTTCTTCTTAAGATAGTAGAAGAAGAATCCCGACCTGATGTTGTTCATGTTCAGT
Organism: Thermoproteota archaeon; assembly: GCA_046732455.1. Classification (GTDB taxonomy): domain Archaea; phylum Thermoproteota; class Nitrososphaeria; order Nitrososphaerales; family Nitrososphaeraceae; genus Nitrososphaera. The sequence continues at coordinate 3,835 of JBKPNF010000234.1, forward strand.
TTGAGCCAGGTCTGTATGGGTTAAGTCTAAACGCCGCCAATCCCTTCGCTAGTAGCCGGACCTTTATTGATGAGTTTTATCATAGGTGCAAAACTCCCATTATAACAACCTTTCATTCAGCCTATACATTCAGAGAATGGATGGGACAGGCTATGATTGTCAAGCGTCACGGAAGAATAGGAAAATTTGGAATTCCTCTGAGGCTGGCTGTAACAACATGGAAACGCTTAGTAAGCTACGAGGCATTTCATGATATCACTAAGGAAAAACTGAAGCTAAGTTACGCAGGAATTAGTTTTTCGAAGTATATGTCGAAGCGAATTGGAGGAGGGTATGTAATTTATCATGGAGCTGATCCTGCCATCTCGCCGCCTATTTCAAAGGCGAATGCAAGAGAGAGGTTGTTTCTCCCACAGGACAAGATGATAGGAGTTGCAATTGGATTCAGTACTGCGACTAAAGGCTGGGACATTTTAAGCAAAATAGATATGCCCAATGGGTGGATCATGGTGTTGAATTCTTCTAAGGGTCATTTCAATAAAGAACAGAACCTGCCTTATGACATTCAGGATAGAAGAAAAAAAGGTACCAGCGATGACAATACAACTAATATCATTGATTTACAAAAAGGTTTTCTCGCAGACGAGGAACTCTCGGTGCTATTTTATGCATCAGATGTTGTGGTACTGCCGTACAAGATAACATCCGGATCAGGTGTAATGTTTGATGCATTCGCTCATATGGTGCCATTTGTAGCATCTGATTTGGATTTCTTCAAAGAGTTTGAGGAAATGGGACTTGGAATTACAGCAAAAAGGGATCCTGTATCTTTCTCCAAGGCAATTGATAGTGTTGGAAAGACGTACGAAAAGTATTCAAGAGCTGTTGATAATTTCAGACAACAACTTAGATGGGAATACGTTGCGAGCCAGCATACAAAGTTATATAATCTTGCGGTAGGGGAAAAAAGACGAGATACCCTCTCAACCCACTAATTCCCAAGCCAAACCAAAAAAATCGATTAGGGCAGGATACTAGAAAAAGCTCAAGACCGCAAGATATGCAATCTCTCCTCGTCCGCCGCTACAAGGAACTTGGCCGTTTGCCTACTACTAACATCACAATCTCGTTCTTATGAGATTGTGTATAAGTCAGACTTTGTAACAGTGGCATTTAGCTCGTATTTTGATAATAGAGATTCTATAACTTCCTCAAACCAAGATTCTGCATAAGGCGCAATGTAGACCTTTTCTATTAATGTCTGAAGATTAGCATTGATATATTTTCCTTTATCGGTTAGAACCTTAGGATTTACAATATGCGACTTAGACGTAGAAACCCTTTCTCTGGTTCCTGTTTTTACTATGTGTTCGCTACTCAGATGATAGTCAGGCAGGCATGTCACTGCCCTAATCTCATTCTCATACTCAAATGACTTCCGCTTTGTTACAAATGCTTGGAAGAGATTGTTCCATTCGTTCATCCAATCTTTCGAAAAATCCAAGTATTGAACTTTTCCTATCCAAATTGTATCATCATTATTGTCTCTAAAGCACTTGCTTAGTTTTGTCGTGGTGGACTGTATGGCGATGCCTGCATTTTCATGAGAGTATAAATTCCACATGGCTGCAGATTCATATTCGTTATAGTGCCAAGGGTTAATCAAAATTAGTTCGCGATACAATTGAAATTGCTGCAACATTGTTTGTGGGAGTCTGTGAATAAAGCGGTTAGATTGGTCTTGGCTTTGAAAATTTACTTCTTCTTCTTCCTGCTCCGAGCCTCTTGTCATGTTGTTGCTGAATTGTGGAACTAAGCCTTCATAAGGATCACGTAATTTGTTTGCTTTTATGAAGAATAACGCCTTTCGATGGAGCATGCTCACAAATTCGGCTAATTCCATGTATTGCCAAATCTTCCCATCCATGTCTGGAGGCGGTCTAAATATTGGGTGAGGTTTATGCATATATTATAATGTGTATATGCTCTCTTACAATTTGAATAGTTGATGTCGTTCTTTTGCAGGCCTAAACTTTCAGCATCTTTTCAGTAGAGCGAGTCTTGTCTGATCAATTAGGCGCCTTTAATCATACAGAGAGACATCTTTTGACTCTATAGAGAAAGAAAATATGTAGTACGCAAGGCGTGAGCTCAACGCATTTTTGGGCGTGGAAACTATCACAGAAGTTGTAATAGAATCAGCATAAAGTTTGTTCTGCTGAGCTTATAGTCGTTCAATCTGTTGTTGTTGCAGCAGTATTTGCCTGTATGTTTGTGTCTTTGTTATCTATATCCCTGCATTAGAAGCTATACAAAAATTAGATACATGGTTAAAAATAAAAGGGGTCAGACTTTCTGTTTAGCGTTCACTAAACAGAAAGCGTGTCTTCTTTGTTCTATTTGAGATTTATCCTCCAGCGTTTATTTCCCTCACCGAAAGCTTCTTGAAGTCAAACAAAGAATTGTCTGCCCTATATGAGACCCTCGTTCCACTGTCGATTTTATCAGTGGCTTGTCTGCCGCAGTCATCTCCTCCTTCAACCGGAAGGTTTCCTTTGTCTATCAGCTCTGTCT
>JBKPNF010000235.1:0-13006 GCA_046732455.1 Thermoproteota archaeon
AAATAACACTACAGCAGGATATGCGCTATCATATTCCGCAATGTATTGGCTATGAAGCTCGAACAGCCGGTTGCGCATACTGTTCATAGTCACCAAATTTTTTATGACGCAGCAGCAGAGTAATAGCACAAAGAATTTCAAAAGCGACTGTGAAGAGCCTCAAAGGTAACTGTGATCTAAGGTAGATGCGACCAATCTTTCAACCTTGTTGGCAATCTCATCTTCTTCATTAACTGAGCGCTGAAGTACAAGGCCTACCAATAGCTGATAGGGTGGTACGGGTAGCAACATCAATTTACAATCCTCACGGATGGTGATTATAGCTTTGGGAGGTCCAAAACATTTCTTGTTTGGTTTACCACAGTGAGGGCTGCAACAGCAAGAGTTCCACCATATTTAGCTCGATCTTGGCTTACTGTAAACGCTTCCTTAAAAGATTCCTTAGAATTAGCAGAAATGATATTCCCCCTCATATCCATTATTGATATACCCAGTATCTCCTCATTACTAGATAAAATGTCATCGGATATTGTTTCCGCGTCACTCGAAGTTATTGGCATGTATGTGTGTCCATATGACTGAGTACTACGATAGTATATTTCTTGTCATAAGTATTGCTCTTGAAGCTACTGTATTTCTATCCCTGAGGTGTACCTAAAATAGTAATGCTTGTCAAAAGCATTTAGTGAATGTTTATGCTTTTTGGCATCGCTAGTGAGCTCTTGTTCCCCACTTGATGTTGCTGGGATGGCAGCCCAAGAAAATTGATCTTCCTCTTATATTGTTGCTGTATCTGTCGCTCTTACAGTATCATTTGCAATCTTCTTATTAAGCCTGTAAAGTCATCTGCAACTGCAGGTTTATTTTCAACTACCTAAGCATTATCATCGTGGAGAATTACAGCGGTGTCTCTAGGATCTATTCTTCTTTTCCATCATCCATTATGACCTTCAATCTTTCTGATGTAAAATAGAGCATGTGAGCTTGACAGATATTTGTTTTAACTATTGACTTAATGGCATTGGTATCGCTAGGGGTTTTGTCCGACAGTTGCCTAGAATGAGGACAAAATAATGCGGAAGTTACCAGACTGATAAAAATGGAGAGAATGGGAGTTGAACCCACGACCCTAGCCAGCATTTCGAATTTTTTATATGTATCTAAAAATAGCAGCTAAGGAAAAAAGAAATACTGTTCAAATCCTACACCCACTCCTCTCTCATACCGATGTCTCCGCTTCGCTGCCTCTCTAGGAGCACTTTATGCATTCGCAGGAGGGCCTAATCTTATACGAATTTTGAGCTTTGGGAAAGGCTGTTAAAAGTTTGAGCATTACTTAAACAATCAACGAATAGGAATCCACCTTTTGAGAACTACTAATAGGAACCGAAAATGAGGAGGCAATGCACATTGAAGACATACAGAAGCGCTAGTTACAGAGAAGATTGAAATGAAGTTGTGCATTGCATTTGGTCGTAGAAGGCAGCAGGCATTAATAACAATAGCGAGGTATACAGCATAGCTATAGTACCATTGAAAGCCTCAACCAAACACACAGACACGCGTGTAACCTTAATTACTTCATGAATATAAGTAGTAGTACCATACCTAATGATGGCACAGTGTGTCGTTCATGGAAAATAAAAACTATCTAGATGCTAAACGAAATATGATAGTGATGCTCATAGTTATCTGCTTACTAGCAGCCGCAGCTATAGTAATGCTACTTGTCGCACCGGGAGTAGCAAGATCAAATTCACCTAATGTAATCGGAGGAGATGATGATGACTTATTAACTGGAGGCGATGGAGCACAAAGATTCGTCTGTGGTGGAGGAGAAGATACAATCACAGACTATAACCCATCAGAAGGGGATACAAAAACAGCAGACTGCGAGCACTTTTAGAGTAGTAATAGTATTGCTAGTAGTAACGCGATAGCCTCCTATCTCTTTCTTATTCGTTTGTAGACGATGCTGACAAGGTAATTGATGATGCTTCAGTTGCAGTAGGAGTAGAGTCTACGGAGCCGGAGCTGTCAGTGTCTTATTTGGGAGGGGTTTTGTCAGACAGTTGCCTAGAACAAACTCAATACAATGCAGTACTTCTATAACATGAAAAGATGGACTGGGGTGGGAGTGCAACCCACGACCTCAGTGGCAGCGGTTTTAGGACAGTCGCTCTGCTTTTTTAACATCATATCTAAACAATAGCCATGAAAAGAGAACTCATTGATCAAATCCCACCAGTCCTCTCTTTTTGCTTGTCCCCCAGCCAGTACTCTTAAGCGAAGTGCTGATACTTTGTAGCAACATTAGAAAATGCCATAGCTAGCTCTTATACCTCAGCAAGATATGTGTATCATCATGGCTACGGAGAAACCTTCGCAGAAGAATGGCGAAAATAAGCACAGCAGAATTGCAGCAACTCATACTCTAGCTTGGCGGTCAAAAGAAAGCCACCGATGATAATGAGTCAGCAGCAATCTATTAAGAAAGAAAATTAAATGGTTGTCCATTTTGTTTGCAGCATAATCCTCTTGGCTTTGCAGTCACATTGACGGTCCCATCCATCCGAGCCTTCTAAAGTAGAATACCATGAGCAAGGCAGACATAGATGATAATATTAGAATGATTATCAAGGTTGTATAGCGCCCAAGCTGCTCCCAAGGTCCTGATATGATTCCCCCAGGAATGTTGATGTTCATCCCATAAAAAGTGCCGATAACAGTCGCAGGTATGGAGAGCGTGAACACGATTGTAAGCACAGCCAGTATCTTGTTTGTCTTTTCGGTGCTGAGCAAAAGGTCGGTGTCCTTATAAATTTCAACTGTTTCCTTCGCCTCTTCAAGCGTTTCGTATACCTTTTCAATGTGGTCTTGAACGTCTCTAAAGTAAGGCGTCAGGTCTTCTTTTGAAAAACGCTGTGCATCCTTTGTCAGATCGAGAACTGTTCGGCGAAGCGGGAAAACAATACGGCGAAGCGTAGTTATCTCTCTCCTCAAAAGCGAGATCTGGCGTGGTATGGATATCCGTTCGTCAAATACACTGTCTTCGATGTCGTCTATGTTGCCCACAACCTTCATTAGAAGATGAAACAGATCATCAACGAGTGCATCGATTATCTTATGGAGTAGGTATCCTGACGACTTGTACATTATGATCTGGCGCTGCCTTTCATCGTTCTTGCATAGATCGAACAGCTCCTCAATAGGCTTTAGATCACCTTGGTGTATCGTCACAAGATAGTCTTCTCCCATGAATAGGGCTAGCTGGCTAAAAACGAAGCCTTTCTCCTTATCGGGAGTGGGAAACTGCAGGATGATAAAGACGTGATCTCCATACCGGTCGATCTTTGGAATCTGGATCTTTGAGAGGCAGTCGTCAAGGTTGAGCCTTTGGAAGCGGTATTTCTCTCCAAGTATGTTCATGTCTGCAGATGTTGGTCTTTGTATGTTTATCCACAGCAGTCCGTTATTTCTTATGCTCTCAAACTGCTTTTCCACATCCGACATAGGCTATGTTGTCCCCTCCTGTGCTTGGACCAGAAGTTGCAGTTATAAATTGGTACGTGATCCTAAAGTTTTGCCTAGAGCAAGATAGATCCATGTTTGGCTTTCCAATCCTGCCTGAGTTATTATTTAAATTGTACATGCGCGGTTATGACAATATCTGCCAACTTTAGGCTCCATCTGCGTAACCTGCTCAATGCATTCACCCAGCCGTTTGCATAGTGGAACAATATAGACACGTAAGAATTGGGTAAAGTCTCACATGCTGAACAGAACACGAGCATGTTGGAACGGTGGGTTTTGAACCCACGACCTTAGCGAGAACAACAGGAGCAAGCTTGAGCCAGTTTTATTGCATCCGACGATCTTATCATTGCCATCGAATAATAGATACATGCAGCGGCTCATGCTAGAAGAAAAGTATAAATCAAAATAAGCGATTCTACAATGGTCATAAGGATGACAGAGCAGTTTACTTTTTTAGGAGATAAATTTAACACAGCAATTGCTGCCAGGAGCTTGGGTGTTTTATTATTATTGTCAGCAATCCTTGGATTTGGGGGAACAATCGTAGAAGAAGCCTTTGGACAATCAAATCTTTCTCCTCCCGATGGAGGAGGGGAAGAAGAGCCTACTTTAGCAGCAAACGCATCGACATTTCTAGTGCGTGGATTTGTAGGCAGCAGTCTCCCTGCGCAGGGTGGAGATGTTCCTACTGAGAATAGCAGTAGTCATATTATCGCTGGGCGATTCAGAGTATTTGCAAATGAAAGCCTTGTTAATCGGTTCATAGCCGAAATGGATTTAGCAGCAATCAATGGAGCAGCAATTAATGGGACAGCATTCCACAATATTACCATTGAAGACACTGCACCTCATCGGTTTGAGCTTAATCAGAGTGGAAATGGAACTAATACTACCACGGCAACTGGATCCATTCCTCCTGTTAGCTCTAATTTAATGACCCGCATCTATGTTGACAGCAACACACCTATCATAGATAATGTTCCAATGACAATATCAATTAGGGGTCAAGTTCTTGACATAGAGGGGGTGGATATTGATGAAACAAGGATAACAGATACAGGACAACGGGACATCCTAAGCATAATTGATGGACAATCAATCTTTGGAATTGTATCAAGATAGATAGATATATGCGTGTACTAGGAATTCTTCTCTAAATCTTGTATTCCATTTTTTAAGTTTAATTGTTTTCCTGCCCGATACAACTATAGTTATTGCTTTGAAATGAGCTTTGTATCTGTTAATAGAGCACAGGAGAAAGAGAAGCCACTAGCCTGGTGGGTGTCAGCAGGACACAGCGATTCAGAAGAAATACAAAGAAATTGTAATTCTTAGCACATCTAATACCATAACACCAAGCAGGACGTCTTAAATGATCGTCTATATCAGGCGTTATATGAAATCTCTTAATGTTAAGGTTAGCCTTACAGGCATGATATCATTGATGTTGCTTGCAATGTCATTTCTAGGCTTTAGCTCTATGATGCTTACAGCGGAAGCATCATCATTGCCAATAGATAATGATACTACAACAACAACTGATGATAGTACTCGTACTGCTACTGCTACTACTAGAGTTGACTTGGCGGACGAACCATTTGCGATAGGGCATTACAGATCAGTCCCTACTAACATAAGTGAAACACAGGTGCAGTTTACATTTGAAGGAAACACAACAATGACGATACCAAACTCCACAGAAACAATAACGACTAGGGATACAGGTCAAGGTAACGTTACCTTTCTGCAGGGAGGCCGCGCCAACCTTATACGTGCACAAATAAACATGACCACAGAAGATGGAAGCGAAAATGCGAGAGGAGACATTACTGAATTCATGAGAGGTGACGAATCCACAGGCATCGGCACTGCCTACTTTAGCACAAGCTCAACTGAGAATCTGGCGCCTCTTAACAACAAGATAGGGGTCTTTCTAGATGAAATACAGCCAAACGAGGACAGCCTCGTAAGGTTCTTTGAATGGAAAAGTGGTGGCGGCGGAGGAGCGTCTATAGGCAATGACAATGGCACTACTATTGGTGGTGGTGGAAGTGATGCTACTACAATGACGACAACTGAAACTCCTGTTATCCCTTTACCATAAAAAATTAAGTAATCAATTATGAATGCGGTACGCGGTACCTAGCTAGCCAAATGCTTCTGGTGCTGTCGATATAAGCGGCTGCGCTCCTGTTCTTGTTCTTGTTCTTGTTCTTGTTCTTGTTCTTGTTCTTCTTATTTTTTCTTCTAATTATTTCGGTCGCTGTACTCTGACCATCATCTGTTCAACTTGTAAAATGTACCCACTAAGTGCGCGCAGCATGAGGAAGAGAAAGAGAATTAAGATAAAGAGTATTGGATAGATTCTTAGAGGCCGAACTCCATAAGAGAGCAAGCAGAAACGCAAAACATCTCGTTAAACTTTTCCAGTAGGACTTATCAATGACGGTGCAAGGGATTTTGTGTGACAATCACCTAACATGAGCTCAATTTAATGCCATATCTCGAGAATAGTAAAAATGGGCCGGTGGGGGTTGAACCACGACCTCAGCACCTCAGCAGCTTTCTCAGTCTCTTAGGTTATGTTCATTCAGTCCACGCAGATTCTAGGTACTGCAACTTTCCTAAAGAGATGAGGTGACGCCACGGTACTGTCTGGATAACGTGCAAGCTCTGACCTAAATGCAGGGTCGCTGGTCGCCTGATTAAAAAGCTCAACAGACTCCCATACTGCGTAATTGATAAACACGCAACTTCCTCCAATGCCACGATGAAGCTGTGTAGAGATGAATCCCGGCTTCTGCTTTAGGTATGTTGCATCAGCCGCCCAAGCTTTGAGCAATTGGTCTGCATCTTCAGGCGAGACATTGAATTTGTTGATCAAGATTACAGAGCGCCCACCCTTCTCTTCCAACTGTGCAGCAAGCGTCACATTTTCATCCATCTCAGTCATTTTTAGCATAATATCAATAGTGTTTTTCTCTCAAAAAAGGTTATGCATGGACTAGCGATCATCTTTTCTTGGTTATTGTCCACAGGAAGACAGACTGCAGCGGGATATGTCAAAGCGTTTTTTGGGTTGTCTACAAGAGGAGCTATTTGTCGGACAAACGGTAAGCTACGGCATTGGCATTGCTGAGTGGAATTTGAACCCACGACCTCAATGCTGATTGCTTTAGAAATGATATATATGGGTAGGACGATTGGAAGGAGTGGGAGAAATTTCGTCACTGGCCCAACATAATACCCAAGAGAAGGATGCTATTTGGTTAAAAACCCAAACAGGTTAGGGCCGATACTACCCTCTTTTCCAAGAGCATAAAGGCGCGCTCTCTTACTCTGCCTATTTCTTTTTGTCAATAGGCAAAAAGAATTCTTCATGCCCGTACATAGGGGACATGTGTGTGGCTCAAAGGTCCTAGAGATAAGGTGGAATTCAATTGCAGTGGACAGAACATCAAGGCATCAGGATATTATCAAAATTGTGAACGTTGTGATTAAGTTGCACAGTATTTGACGTAAATAATCTACAATCTGAAAAATTGATGGTTGTTAGCAATATTTATAATTAAACATCCCTTATTAAACCCAACAAAATGGCGACAAAAATTCAGAAAAAAAGTTTGAATTCTTCACCGGATGAGACACGAACATTTGAAAAAGGAAAAATTGAGCTTGCGAACCTTGGTGATGTTACAATAGGACGAGGTATTTTAGAGCCCGGATGGAGCTGGGAAAAATGTGTTAAGCCAATAGTTAAAACAAATAGCTGTCAAGCTCCACATACTCAATACGTTGTGTCAGGAAGAATGAAGGTCGTAATGGATGATGGAACAGAAGAAGAATTTGGTCCCGGAGACGCTGCAGTAATTCCACCCGGTCATAATGCGTGGGTAGTTGGTAATGAACCTGTAGTTTCAGTTGACTTTACAGGCTTAAAGGACTATGCTAAGAAGAGTGAAACCAGTTAAAGATTAGTATTAGCAGTTATTGACTGGCAAGAGGATATGTAGTTGTCCTCCTCATTTCTTTTTCTTTTGCTTTCAAAAGCTGTTCCAACTTATCCTCGCCTCTAGGCAAGTTTTGAAGAACCTTCATTTCTAATTCGAAATGTCTCTAGTAGGATTGATTCCAGCTATCGTTCTCCTTGACTGCGCATTGGCATTGCGAGAGGTTTTTGTCCGACAATTATTTAAAAATGAGCTCAATTTAATGCCATAATTTCATAGTGATAAAGGTGGACTGGGTGGGAGTGGAAGCCACGACGTCAGCTTAATCTCTCTAATGTCAGCTCTCTACCGCTTTCTAAAGGAGCATCTCTATGGAACAAGAACTCAACTGTTCAAATTCCACCAGTTCCACTTTGCATGCTGTGCTTGCTAGTCTTCTCTTGCTATGTCCATGGGAATAGGGTTATTTCGATTGAAAAACTCTTCTGTCACTGTTTTAAAATCAGGATAAGAGAGACACATATACAATAATGAGGTCTTCTGTTGAGAGTCTCATTGCCTTTTTGGCTGTTGAATTTTGGATAGAAGAAGTAAAACTCAATCGATTTTCAACTACTCAGCCTTGCTGAAATCCCAAGCAGAGAAAAATTTTGGTGTGATTTCAATTATAACTTCGATTCCATTTCTAGTATTCTCCATCAGCCTCTGAGCAAGGGGATGTTCAAGGGTACCTAGGTACTTTAAGTTTATCTTTTCTACAATTGGCAAGTTCTTCTGTATATCTTCTGATATTCTCGCAACTGCCATTCCCTTTACCCCTTTGTATGGATAATCCTCGTCATCAATGGAAAAGTAAATCTTGTCAGGATTTCTTTGAATATTCTGAACCTTCCTTGTCGTTTTTGCTGTGCCTATGTATACCTTGCCAGAGTCATTGTCATAGAGGAACCAGAGGGGGTGAATGTTAGGATATCCTTCTTCGTCAATGGTGGCAATCTGTATGTTGAGTTTGCTTCGAAGAAAATTGTTAACTTCTGTTTCAGTAACAGGCTTTGGCATGTCCGGAATAGCTTGTATGACTTTCAACGTGCCTGTAATGCTTACTGTTGATATAAATATTGAGACTAATAGGTACGTGTAGCAGTACTAGCAACTACAAGACTAAGGCGGATCCATCGGTCCTGGACGTGATCTCGCTTAAGACAATTCGAACATGCTACAAAGAATAGGACAAAATGTCTGACAAACGGTAAGCTACGGCATTGTTAGGGGTTTTGTCAGACAATTAGTGACAATAAACTCAATTCAATATCATAGTTAACCAGAATAAAGAAATGAACGGGGCGGGGGTTGAAACTACGACCTCAGATGCTGCGGCTTTCATAGGCTGATCTCTACTACATCCTACCTAAAGGGCAGAACTGTTGAAAGAGAAGGGAACTCATAGTTCAAATCTCACCCGCTCCGTCTTTTTTCTTTTTGCATATCTCATAGTCATGAGCGACAAAGCCAAGTTTTAAGGAAAAAAGCTAGCCGAGGTAGTAAAACAGGTCTAACGGTCGATCACTTGAGATTCGTTATCTAAAGCTAAGATAGTTTTATTTTTTTGCACTCTGCTTTCACGTGCTGCTGTTTAGACCAGATATACGATCCAATGTAATATCGTGTAGTGATGATATTGTTTGTTTGTAATGGATAAATTGATTCTTCTCTAATATTGGACTGGGATGCGGGCATATTATAGTGACCTTTTGACCTTTTTGCAGCCATTCAGAATGGGTCTTTTGCCACCATTTCTCTGCATTGAGACATTCATTAAACTTCTGATTTTCAGCCAACCCGCCGACAACGCCCATTACGAGAATCACTTCATCATTTCTTTTAGAAGTAATTTTTTCCTTTATTGCCTCCTCTACCATTGTCTTTAATTCCCCAAAAGGTTGAAGGTTTCCAGCTAACGCAAATTTGTAAAAGGATCCTATGTCCAAAGTTAAGAGATTGCCACGGTTGACATCATCTTCGTAGTTTACAATCTCAGATGCCATCTTGGACATATGTGATGCGTTGTCATCTGTATCAACAGGCACATAGACGATCAGGTATCCTCTCCCTAATCCTTCATTAACATAATTTGCAGTAGCTTTATCTTCATCGTTGGAATAGAGAGGCATAGTGTGCTAATGAAATGGTAGCTTTGAAGAATCAGATGTATTGACAGATTCCAACATTATAATCCCTTACACATATGACTTAAAGACAGGCGATTGATCTTATAGGTGTTATAGTAAGCTAAATGTTATGAATGATATTTCACTGTAGTATAGCATAAATTGACAAGTCATTAAATGTCTTTTCAGTGTATAAAAATCAAAAGCTGAACATATACTGTCACACCAAACACACCAAATTTTACATGACTACAAAGTGACATTCTTGTGATTGTTGAATCACAATTGTAGGGTCAGGCTATTGTGGTGAGCATGATTATAGCTGCTATAATGCGTATGAAAGGCTAAAGCTGTAAGACAATGAGAAGCCTTATCTACTGCGAGCTGGATACAATTTATGAAGCTGCTAATACTTTTTGCAAATGGTAGCAGTTTAGTGAGAGAGGATTGCTGTTGTCAAATAGGAACAACGACAATAAGGATTACGATAACGAGAGTCTTCGCAATCGATCAAAAGAGGACTCTAATGAGGATAAGGACAGACCGCTAGCTAAACTGCTTGTTGTAGACGATGAGCCCGATATAGTTCATGTTCTCAAGCAAGGTCTTCTCAAAAATGGATTTTTGGTTAGTGCATTTACCAATCCAGAAGAGGCTTTGCAAAACTTCAAGTCCAATTCAGAGAATTACTGTTTGATGCTATCTGACATCCGAATGCCAGGTTTGTCTGGAATACAACTAGCAAGAAAAGTCAAAGAGATTAATCCCAAGGTTAAGGTTCTTCTTATGACTTCTTTTGAGATAAAAGATAATGAATTTTCTAAAGTATTTCCTTCTACGCATGTTGACGGCTTTGTTCAAAAGCCGATTGGTATTAAAGATCTAACTAACAACATATTGAGTATTATAGGCGAAACTAAACGGAGGGCAAATTAGGAATTTTGAATCAATAGCGAATATTGTAAATGAATCATGGAGTATTTCAGTGACGAAAAGTATTGCTAGAAGTTTTGTCAGACAACCACCAAAAACCAAACTCAAATTAATACCATAATTAACAAGAATGATAAAAATAGAGCGGGTGGGAGTTGAAACTACGATCTAAGCTAGGATTCTGTATGAACAGTTGGAATTTTTTGTTTTTTGCTATTTTTGTTAATTCATTCAAAAGTTATCAGTCAATAAAGCTATTTCGCTATGATTGTCTGCAAAAACTGTTATATCTTATTGAATGGTAATAATTACCATAGTAAAATGAGTGAATTTGTCCATCACCACCATAACAACAGCCAATCAGGTCTAACTAAGTACAATTACATATGTGACGAATGCGCCGAAGCATTTCATTCATTAGAGGAATACATTGAACATTACAAACAGTATCATCCCAGATCAATTGGTACAGCAATAACTTAGAAAATCGTATAGCGCAGGAGAAAAATAGGAAAATCACACTACCCAAAGGCCAGAAAGTCGGATTGCCATCCAATATATGAGTCGTACTGACTCAGATCGGGCCATATCGGCAACATCGAAGTAATCTTGAGATCCTTGCAAATATTCTTGAACTTGTGGTTACAGGAGTAGGAAATAGAACAAAACCATACACAAGGCAATCAAACATGAGACATCCTGGGTATACGAGCAACTTGGTTATTACCTGGAGATGAGGAGCGTGAAGGGCTTGCTAGAGATGGACAGGACAGAATAGAGACGTCAAATGGCAAAACAATATTCAAGCCAGCTTTTTGGGGCTAATTTGGTGACAGAGGGAAGCAAATTTTTGCTATCGGCTGGGCTCATACCAGTATTGTTGAGAATACTCTCATTTTTCTTATCGACACACGCGGTATCATAGATGTTGCTCTCCCTGCCATTGTCCAGGGCGCCTAAGCTTTAGCTGTTGTGCAGCCATTTTCTAGTTGGTAGATTCGCAGACTGATTGGTACGAAGATTGAGAAAAATAGCGGCAAATAGTATCGCCCCGTAACTCTCTAGAGGATGGGAAAAGAGATTTATATATGAACAGTTATTGGAGTTTTCCAATTAACCTCATTCCAACTATAACTCATCACTATTACAAAAATTTCATCATGCTAAAAGATGTAGGACAACAATATAGATCCACATAGATTGCGATAGACTATAAAGTTACTATTGGCAATGAATATCTATTGAGCTCTGTATTATCACGTCATGTCTACATTGACTATATCACATGCAACAACAACAACTGAACAAGACTTGACCTGCATGATTGAAGGCTGTAATGCAATCGGGGAAGAGGTGATTGGACTTCTCGATGAAGCCTCTCTTCTTGAGAATGTCGATAATTATGATGAGCATACTAATGATGCTTCTCAAGGAGACGATTTCGAAAATAACGTGCGAGATAATCTAATTCCTGCTGTCGTTTGCGGTAAGCATTTTGACAAGATTGTAGAGGCTTGTTACTGCCAAGAGCCATCAAAGGTGATAACAATAATCAAATAAAAGTTATGGCTTAAGTTCTAATGCTGCATAGCAGAGTTATGTCGGGTGCCCTCGTCTTGCCAGTAATCAGGGCTGTGGACCTCAAGTGAAAAAGTCTACGCTCAGGGTTCAAGTGACGTCCATTTAGGTTTAGGCTGGTAGTGGCATTTTTATTGCTACGTGGATAAACTCAATGATGTTCATATAAAGTATATAACATATAGGAAGAGATAGTGGGGTAAGAGGTACGCTGCCACTACCTCCCCGCTGTTCTCCTCGAGGACGAACAGCCATGCCCCCGTAATGGCAGCAAGAGATTCCTCCACCCCACTTTGGTATATGCATCCGAATTTTTTGGTTCTACTCTCGTGCATTGTTTCGCCCAGATAGGCTACTTTTTTGCCACCTTCTTGGTTTAAGGTATAATCATATCAAAGTATCTCGTTTTAAGGGTTAAGAATGATCTATCTGCAGCATAATGTTAGAAAAGAGGAAGAACGTTCTATCTCAAGGATGGTTTTACGAAATTATGTTCTCACTTGAGTTTTTCAAAAAATCTAACATTTCGATTTGAGAAGCACTGTATGCCTGATATGATATTGTTGGAAAGTAAAACGGAAATGCCTTGTGCAAAGTTACTAATTTTGAAATCAGTTACGTTAAATATCAATTTTTCATAAATATGACTCCTTCACCAGTGACGCTTCCAGTCAAAGAATGCAATTTCCATCAAATGTAATTTTAGCCCAATTGTTACGCATTGTGTCAGCCAACTCCGACGTCCAAGTACTTGTTTGGATTTTGCATCTCATCTGCCTATCAAGTATCAGCCGGTGTCACTTTAAGTATTTTTTTACTATTAGTCGCAGCATCTACAAT
>JBKPNF010000236.1:0-2814 GCA_046732455.1 Thermoproteota archaeon
TGGTGTAGAATGTTGAAGATCTTAATTGCAGAAGATGATCCCGATACTTGGACATATTACAAAATAGTACTCGAACAAAGGGGACACATTGTGGATATCGCAGAAGATGGGGAGCAATGCATTAGGAAATACACCATGGCATTAAAAGATGTAGGCCAGAAGAAAAAAAAGAGCGACAATTATTATACCGAACGTGGCAGTGAAAGAAGAAGGACAAGAAGCAGAATTGGTCGCGACCATGCTCTTAGTCCTCCTCGCTCCGATTTATTACCATTTGATGCAATACTCCTAGATTATAGGATGCCAAGAAAAGATGGATTAGAAGTTGCAAGAGACATATTGGCAGAAAATCCCTCCCAGCGAATAATACTTGCGTCCGCATATGTCAAAGAAACACTCAAAGAATCTGTCAAAGAATTAGGACAAATAGTCGAACTCATGCAAAAGCCATTTCTGCCGGAAGCACTGGTTAATATTGTAGAGGACAGCGAAGCTTACCACGAACTAAAGAAACTATTTGTAAAAGTCAGAAGCATGACTGAAAATGATTTTGTAGATCCTACATCGGATCAAATAAGAGATATTTTTGAAGGTCTGAAGAAGATTCAAAAAGTAAGGACATTTTAGATTGTCTGAAAAAGCATGCGAATTGTTATTGTAGTGTCATCCTCGTCATCATAGCGCTACTTCTATTCATCATCTTCTCTTCTCCTATATCATTTCTTCCTACCTCCAAGTCATACATCCAAGAAGAATGACAACGCTAGTAATATGCACTAGGAAAAAGGTAACATCAGAAGGTGTTCTTGCTGGTAATGTTCTTTGGTTGGTCTCGCATGTGAAAATATCACAATTATTTATTCTTGTTTCTTTGAGAACTGCTTTTCTGATCTGTGTGACAAGCAAGCCTTCTGGTGTTATACTGATCAATAACATAGCCAGGGAACTTTCCGAACAGGAGACACCAAAGGTAATAACCGCTCTTTATCAAATGGAAATTTCATTAGAGGAGGCTTCAAAAGGTATATTATTTAATTTTTCAAAGTTGGAGCAAGCCAAGTCGCTGAAAAAAAACAAGAGTTCCAAGCCAATACAAATGATTTTAACATTTATACACACGAGCTCATGATACAGGCAGGAATAGTGGACGATTAAGAATTAATAATATTGTTATTAGATGATGTGGACAGACAAGCAATTTTCTCATTTCAAAGGTTTGGGTGAAAGATTAATCTCTGTTCAGCAGAATCAGAGCAAGAAAATATTGGAAAGAATGGTAGACCCACAAAAGGTCGGGTGGCCATCCTTGTCATTATGCACCCTAACTATATCTCGCACATTCTTATTATTATTTTTCTTTATCACAATCTCTACAGTTTCTCCTCTTCTTGAGCTTACAGGCACAATCATCATATTCCCAATCATATTTAGATCAAGATGGCATAATGCGATCTCAGCTTTATCAACTCATAGGCCCTACATCTTGAGTCATTCATCAAGGTGTGAAAGCACCTGTATCTCCTCTATCAGTTGTAGAGTCCCGTAAAAATATTCTACTATGATAATAATCTTATCATCTCTGCTGAGGTGCTTTTTTTATAGATTATTTTGCTGGTATAGGCGCAAAACACAAAATTCAAATTATTTTTGCATGCATATATGTCCGTGGCGCGCAAGTCGACAGTGCTGATACCAGTGATAGTTGCTGCTGTCGCTGTAGGTGCCCTTGGCATAGTATTTACGCCCGCTGAGATCAGGGACAAGAACACAGGCTTTCCAAAAGGCACAGTCAGAATAGACCAGGATGTCATAACGGTCGAGATTGCAAAGACTGCAGCTGAACAACAAAGATGGCTTACATTTAGGCAGGACAGGCTACCGTTTGATACTGCCATGCTAATCAAGCATGACAAGCCTGACCTCTACGAGGTGTGGATGCTCAACATCGAGTACAACCTTGACTTGATATGGTTTGACCAAAATGGGAATGCAGTATACATGAAAGAGAACGTTCCTCCATGTGGCAACGTGGTTGAAACAGTCAGCTGTACCTACAAGACCACAAAGCCAGCATTATATATTGTGGCTGCGACTGCAGGTTTCATAGACGCGCACAACATTTCTACAGGTTCCAAAATGACAACAATCTCGGTTTAGTTTAATTAGACGACTAAGCTAACGTGCAAGATGTGCCGAACTTTGTCCTTGCCGATAGGCACGCAAGGCCTCTGTTAAACAGAGAAGTCTCACAACTACTTGCTCGGCCAAATATATTGAGAATAGCTTACCTGGACGAAATGGGTGATCCGATCGTACATCCCGTATGGTACTATTACAGCGGAGGCAAGTTTCTTGTTGCAACTGATAGAGAAGGCATGAAGGCAAAGGTGCTTCAAAAAAATCCAGTCGTTTACTTTCTCGTCGACGAAAGCTCCACCGAAAGAGGCACGCTTGGATTAAGAGGCAAAGGGATCGCAAGAGTGATCGACGACGACCCTCTGTATGCTTCAAGAGTGACTAGACACAATGTGAAGAGGTACCTGGGAAAGCTGCAAGGTAAAACTGCAAAGGCCATACTTGCTATGGGCCCAGATTCTTGCGTGATTGAAATCACGCCATCGTATCTAGCCACTTGGAAGTTCTAAGAATTGACCTTCTTCTTGAGATCCTCATAAGCCTGTCGGACTTCGTCAATGGCCGCCTCGTCTTCAAGAGTGGTGACATCGCCGATCTTGTGGCCACTGGCAATTGATTTTAGCAGTCGCCTCATTATCTTGCCGCTACGGGTCTTGGGCAGCTTGCTAACGAAATATA
>JBKPNF010000237.1:0-8369 GCA_046732455.1 Thermoproteota archaeon
GCGGCATCTGGTGCTAGCCCTTCAAACGCTACTAATTTAATCTCAAGCAATAATACCAACAACAACAAGACTAGCAGCACCACTACTAATAATGGCACTATATTGCAGGGAGTTGCAAACATTAGTATAAATGGAACAGTCAGGTGGAGGGATGTGCCTCTTGCTCTTACTATGATGGATAGCACACTAATTAATATTTCAATCGATAGCACAAAGACAGAAAATCAATTCGGTAGCCTTCCAATACATGGGATCATAATGTCGATGACGGATGGGAACGGGCGAAATCTGTTGCCCGGTTTACCATACTTTATTTCTGGCACTTCTGCACCAGGACAATTCAGCGGCTTACCTCCACCACCCCCGGGAGGCGGGCCTCCAGGGACAGGACCGATGGAACGTTCAACCCAAATCGGTACCATTCCCACAAATCAAACCTGCACGTTGACACCTTCATTAATTGAAGTAGAGGACACGCCACAGGCAACTGAAGGGCCATACTTCGTTGATGAAATGCTAAACCGCTCCGACATCAGGCCGGACCCAACTGATGGCTCTGTGCAACAAGGTGTACCGTTGACTCTTGTACTTCATGTCTATGATGTCGATGAAGGTAGATGCAGCCCTCTGAAAGGCGCTCAAGTCGACGTTTGGCATGCTAACGCCATGGGTCAATACTCGGACATCGAACAAGCAGGCACAGCAGGAACAAAGTTTCTCCGAGGATACCAGACAACAGATGACAATGGAACTGTTCGCTTCACCACAATTTACCCAGGGTGGTATCAAGGAAGGGCAGTACACTTGCATTTTAAGGTTCGAATGTTTGAAGGCTCAGAGAAGACATTGGAATTTACATCGCAATTCTTCTTTAACGATACAGTTAGTGACCAGGTATACTCACAAACTCCATACAGCGACCGCGGTACCCGTGATATGAGAAATGATCAAGATGGCATCTTTAATGGGGCCTCAACCGACGGATTAGTGCAGAGTCATGTTGGAGAACACTTGATGCTCAACACTACTAAACAAGACCAAGGATATCTGGGGACATTTAACATAGGACTGAAGCTGAACCAAACAGGGCAATAGCTACATAACGTGAATGATCTCCTCTTTATCTTTGAATCTTATGATTGGAATGATGGTGCTGGCTGAAATGGGATAGAGGTAGAAAGGACAATACATCATCATTTAGAATTGCATTTTTAATGTCATGGTAAACGCAGATCTGACAGGACGATAGAGGCGGCGGACGCATGTGCTGTCGTACATGCACATATACATGCGGCCATAGCCCATTTTTTTAAGAGTACATATATGTTTGTCAATCACTTTTAGCAATATTCACAAGATATAACATGAAATGGCAGAGCCTGCGATGACAAATAACTTGCTGAGTTGCAGGTTATTTCTCATGATCTATTGTGATTATTATTATCATTATAGTATAGCATATCGGGTGTAGGTTGTACGAATGATAATGTTATGATTAAATGAAAGAAAAAGGGAGAAGGTAGTAGTAGCAGGCGACCTAAAAAGATTCATCTTTTATCGTTGCTCTTATTCTTCTTCTTCACTAACACGACGACATGAGGCAGGATTGCGCACATCGTCATTTCTATTGTGTCGCATACCCCTTTTGCAATCTTGACGCTTCTTCCTTTCTCTAAATGAGATGGTCAAAGTGGGATTTGTCAATTTCTCTCTGGCTATTATCATAAGCAGTCTTGTAATCTTGAAAATAGACTTATTTTATAGCAGTGGCAAGTGCTTCTAATTCATCCTCGTCGTTAAATTCATTCTTTCGTTACATTCTATGGCAAGAGTGATTAGTTCATTCTGCAAATAATTTTCATTTTCTACCACCACTGCCATAGTTGCCAAGTCGGCTCAATATAATAAAAAAGATATCAGGAGAATATCACGCAATATGTCTCAATTCGGTTAAACGTCTCCTAATTATGCTTGTAAGAGCAGAAAGATCTTACAATAGTGATATTAATATCGAGGGATGCGTATTAAAAAGTTATGATATATGGACACAAATATCATGATAGAATTGATATAATAAGCCACATTCTAGAGACTGCAAATGGGAGTAATATCAAAAAGACCAAAATAATGAATACCACATTCCTTAGCTATTACCAATTGAATGAATATTTGAGGGTTCTAACTGGAGGCGATTTGCTTTGTTATGATTTAGATACTCGGACATTCAAGACTACTGAAAAAGGTCTCAGGTTTCTTAATACCCGCAATCAGATGGACCAGATGATGGCTGCACTAACGCCTGCTCAGGTCTGAAGTACTGCTTTTTCTGCTGCTATCTCACACATCATAATACCGCCTGATCTCCCATGATCTTCCTTTTGTCTTTCCTTCTTTGGTTTCCTTCTCTTTGAGTTGGAGATAAGACTGCAAAAGCTCGGTAGTAAAACAGCACTGAAGAAGATATGCAGAGTCGCTCTTCAAAGCAGACAGAGCCTGTTCAAGAGAGGAAGGAAGAGCTCTTATGCCCAGCGCTCTCTTTCTTGAATCGGATAGGCTATAGATATTTTCATCGACCATGTCTCCTGGTTCTATCTTCTTTGATATCCCATCGATGCCTGCAGCTACTATAGCCGAGAATGCCAAGTATGGATTAGCAGACGGGTCAGGCGCTCTGAATTCTATACGCTTGGATCTTGCGCTATTCTTCTCAACCGCCGGCACACGTATAACTGCAGACCTGTTTCCTCTCGCCCACCCTAAATATACGGGAGCTTCAAAACCTGGAACCAACCGGCGATATGAATTGATAGTTGGAGCCACTATTGCCGATAAAGATGATGCATGCTCCAATATCCCACCAATGAAATACCTCCCGCTCTGGCTTAGCTCTGCATATGAATCATTAGGATCATAGAATAGATTCCTCTTGCCACCTGTCTCCCAAACACTCACGTTTACATGCATTCCAGATCCATTGTCAGCCTGGTTCTTCTTCATTGAAGAGGAAATAGTGTCATCATCAAAAAATGGCTTTGGCATAAAAGTTGCAATCTTTCCATGGTTCTTGGCTACGTTTCTAATTGCATCTTTGAACATCTGAACATTATCAGCTGCTTGTGTCAGAGCGGCATGGGCAAAGTTAATTTCAATTTGACCGCCACTTGCCACTTCGTGATTGGCATTTGTCACGTCAATTGCATAGTATTTTTTTAAGAGTTCTGCAACTTCTAATCTGAATTCTAAAAGAGAGTCCTGAAAAGGAGGACAATCATAACCCTGCTTGTTCATTATAGGATACTTGCTGCATCCCTCAAGCTCTGACGAAATGATATCCACTTGTTGCTTTCCATCATTCCTGCTGAATTTTATTTCATCTATGATAAAGCATTCGACTTCTGGTCCAAGCTGACAGAGCATATTTTTGTCCTCCAAATATTTCTGCATCCTCTGACTTGCATATCGAGGGTCGCTGTTTAGCCTGCCCTGTGAAAAGCCTTTATACACATCGGCTATGACTGTGGCAATCATCCTATCTTTAGAGACAGGCACCACTCTACCCGTGGTCATATCAGGAAGCAAAAGAAGATCTGAATCATCTATATCTGCAAAGCCTCTCACCGAAGAGCCATCCAACCCTATGCCATCTCTGAAGAAGCCTTCAGGGTCAGTAGGCTTTGACAAATATCTTGCAAGGAATTTGCCAACGAGATCTGTGTATCTGATCTGTATGAATCCTAATGACTCATTGTCCCACTGAATTCTGACGTTGCTCAACCCATTGACTCCAGCAGCAATTCTTCACTAAACAGATAACCATTATTCTGGAGCTTCATTAGAAAAGATGTTAGTTGTTCATAATCTAAAAAATAGCTGCAATCCAATTTTGGTTTCAGTCTGGGATCAGAGCGTATACCCATGGAAATCCCAGCTTTTCTGAAAGCAGGGTTATCGTTTTCAGAATCACCTAGATATAGAACAGCTTTACCATCTACAGATATGTTTGTCCGTTCTGAAATGACAATATCAAAAGCCATGCCCTTGTTGCACTCCGCACCGTAGATATCGACAAATGGATGTGTACTATATTTCTGAACATAAACATCAATAGGGACCAGCGGTTTCTTTAGATTTGCAACCATCCTGCTGATTAAGTTATTGATTGCCCCTTTATAATAAGACCAGTCGTCGATTAGATGATGACGCCAGTCTACAGTCAGACCCGCAAGTATGCCGTCACTAGTATGTTTGTGTTCAACAATCAAATCTGAAAACTCTCTTTGTGAAGTTACTTCTTCGGCAATAGCTTCCAAAACTTTTGAATTCATCTGAAGTGCTGTCAGATCCGCATGTAAAATGCGGTTTTCAATAACTCGAAAGAATGAATGAGTTGTCAGAACAAGGGTTTCTATGCCCATAATGCAGGAGAGTACCCTTGCGAAGGTCACTTTCTTGGAGAGGAATTCAAAGTCCTTGGTAGAAATTACACTGACAGGAATTTCAGCAGAAATGTTACCCAAGATCTCTTCAAGCTCTGTCGGAATAGCATTTGTACTTGTATTTTTCACGTGAGCTGTAGGGACAAGTGTTCCGTCGTAGTCAGATACTATAGCTTTAACTCTTTGTTTCACCATCTTAACTTCACCTCAGTGTAAAAACTGCTTGGCATCAAAGTAAATAGGAGCTGTTTTTTCTGCATCTGCATTCTTTTTACCCACCATCTCGATATCCTAATGGTAGGCATTATCAGCACTTTCTCTTTCTGGAAAAAGGGCGGTTCTGGCTTTTGTTATTCAAGCCAAGGCTAATGCCATAGCCTAAGACTACTACTGATAATAGTATGCCAGAAATAAAGCTAACTCTAATCACACTTCATGATCGGCATAAAACTTTAAAGCTAAGGTCTTCTGATCAGAATTAGTAGAATCCATTTCAAGAACCGATATCGTTCTGGGTTCCACCGAATGTCCATCCTGACGAGGAGGCGCTGACTGCAGTACTGCAAAGCACTGTGTCAGAGCAGATTCAAAGGGATATCTTTGCAGTATTTGAACAGATGGGTCATTATCACCCAAGTAAACCTCACTGGTATTTGCCACTACTGATGCTTCCGCTAATATCAAACCATAGATAAAAGCTATAACCGACGGGTTTCTTATCTCGCCTGAAATGGAACAATTAAAAATTGTTATATTATTTCAGGGGAGGAGAAGGCCCGTATCTTTCTGTTTCTTTAATAACATACTTGGTAGTGTCTTCATGTTGTTGGGGCCTTGTCTATCTTCTTGCTAAGGCTGTCGACAATGGGTAGGGCAAACACGTAGAATATCCTTCTGACTTCAATTTTTTGTTAAGAGTATATGTCGTTCACCTTTTCAAGGTCATCTTGACATAATTTTAGAATACTTTGTTATTAGAGGAGTGCAGAACATATAGGAAAGATTCCATTTGTATGTATAGTTTTGGGACCTGCTCTCTAAAAGAAGATATAGACATATAATAAACGTTAGATTCTTGTGATCAATAAAGTTTGCAAGGCACCTTTTATAATTACTATTACACTAACATTCGAAGAGATCAACACAGTGCACTGCAGTAACCCTTAGAGGGACCTCACTTGTTTATGACTTGTATGATAAATAGCAAGATTAAGCAATAGGTTAGATAAAAATTGCCACGCTTAGGTTGGGCGCTGGTTTTAAAAAAGCCTAGTTTTTCAAATCATTAGTGTTTTACGCCTCAGCAGTCGCTCATCCTTTGTCAAACGGATCCCTAACAATCCTATAAACACCGTCATAGTGACCAGCCCGCCCACAGCGTACCATTCCATTATGGGATTCGAACCTCCATCGAAGCCAGCCACCTCTTGTTAATCCTCCATATGGAGTCCATCGCAGTCAGAGTGGGAACAAATCCCAGCACATGCCAGCCGATCGATTCATGTATTTTGTTCATCCGGAATAAGTAGCAGAAAATACAAGATTAACTCTGCTCAAATGTATTTTGTAACTATATGGTGCAGAGCATAATAATTAGAATGGGAGAACAATATCATTAACTCTTTTGCACAGTCAAACATGAATAAGACTATTCATAACGGCGCGTTATCATAGATAGAAGTTGTTATATCTTGTTGATAGACCCGCGGCTGGAATATAGAAATGGACAATCTTTTTCAGTCTATTCTCGGTTACATTTTCAAAGTTTTTGGAAACGGCTCAGAGCTAGAAAGCAGTCATCATTACCATTTCCACAATAACAGCGTGTCTTTAGTAGATCAACCTAGAAGATAAAAATGTTAAGAACCCGGCTGTCAGGTTTATTCTTATCAGTTGATAAAGAATTCTGATGTTGCCAAGGTTATGCGGGACCTGGGATTTCTTACAGAGGTGACAGAAGAGGATCCTAATATGCAATTTCGAGCGCGCGCCTACTATAGGGCGGCGGATACGATCGCAAGCCTCCCGGAAAATGTTACCGACATATACTCCAGACATGGTGTAAAAGGGCTACTAGAGATCCCGTCGGTTGGTAAGGCGATCGCATCGAAGATAGAAGAATATCTCAAGAGAGGCAAGATCCGCCATCTTGAAGAATTAAAGATAAAAGTGCCTGTAGATATAGACGAGCTGTATGGCATAGAAGGCTTGGGCCCAAAGACAATAACGATGTTCTACGACAAGCTGCAGATAAAAAACCTACCTGATCTAGAAAAAGCCGCCATTGAAGGCAAACTGAGGACCTTGCCCGGATTTACTGAGAAAAAAGAACAAGATATCTTCAAGCAGATTGAGTTTTTCAAGAGAGGCAAGGGTCGCCTTATAATAGGTGAGGTCTACCCACTTGTAAAGCAAATCGAGAAGCGTCTTCAACAAATTACAGGTGTCAAGAATGCAGCTGCAGCTGGTTCGATCCGCCGCATGAAAGAGACTATTGGCGATATTGACTACCTAGTAGCAGCCAGCGACCCCGAGCAAGTGATAGACTTTTTCGTCAAAATGCCAGAAGTACAAGAGATTCTAGGGAGGGGCCAGGCCAAAGCATTTGTCAAGCTTGCAAGCGGGATCGATGCTGACCTACTGGTGGTTCCTGAAGAAAGCTGGGGCTCGGCCCTTCAGTATTTTACTGGAAACAAAGAGCATTCCGTTCAATTGCGCAAGATAGCGATATCAAAAGGTCTTCGTCTGAATGAGTGGGGTGTTTTCAAAGGTGACAAGCGTATTGCAGGGAAGACAGAGGAGGAAGTATACAAAACACTAGGCCTGCAGTGGATCCCTCCAGAGATGCGAGAGAACACCGGCGAAATAGAACTTGGAAACCAAGGCAAGGTGCCTAAGCTGATTGAGTATGGAAGCCTGAAAGGAGACTTGCAAGTACACAGCGAAAATAGTGACGGGACGGCAACAATAGAAGAGATGGCCCGCGGAGCCAAGGAATTTGGTCTTGATTATATTGCAATCACTGACCACACAAAGAGCCTGAAGCTTGCCGGTGGCCTTGAAGAATATGAAATTTTGGAGCAGGCAGATAGGATATCGCAACTCAATGACAGGCTAAGGGGAGAATTCCGCATCCTCTCTTCAGCTGAGGTCAACATCATGAAGGATGGCTCCCTCGACATCTCAAACACTGTCCTTGACAAGCTTGATATCGTAGGCGCTGCGATTCACTCACATTTTAACCTGCCAATCGAGACGCAAACAGAGAGGCTGATAAAAGCTGCCAAAAACCCAAGCGTCGACATCCTGTTCCATCCTACTGGTAGGCTCATAAACAAGCGTGCAGGCTACCTTGTAGACATTGGGAAAGTGATTGAGGTTGCAAAGGATACCAACACAGCTCTTGAAATTGATGCGCACTATGACAGACTCGACCTAAAAGATGAACACGTGAGAATGGCGGTAAGAAAAGGAGTTAAGCTGGTCATCGACTCTGATGCTCATCATCCTATTCATTACTCCTTTCTTAAATTTGGCATAGCGCAGGCAAGGCGCGGCTGGGCTATACAATCAGATATCCTTAACACACTGCCTGCAGACAAGTTACTCAATGTATTAAAGTAAATCATATATCACGTATATGTAGATACTTTATCCCTGTGCGCACAACATTTGAAAGCGATGACCTGAAAGCAAGGAAAATATTTCTGGGAGTCTTTTACTTTTGTGCCTTTATTATGGCATCAGTAACGCTCTATGCCATCTATGTGAGCCTTGGCGAGTACCTGCATACGGGCAGGGTCGTAATAGGCGAGGTGTTGGTAGATACGGAGTTTCCGATCAAGGGTTTGGCCAAGCTCACCACCTATTTGATGATATCATCTGTGGTTGGTTGGTACTGCGTGGTCAGGTTGGGTGGCGAAAAGGTAAAAG
>JBKPNF010000238.1:0-1569 GCA_046732455.1 Thermoproteota archaeon
ACTCAATAGAGGGTGAGATCGTAACCTGCCCAGACTGCGGTGCAAGCTATGAGCTTGTCAAGTCGGCGGACGGCCTTGGCATAAAACCGGCTCAAGTTGTCGGTGAGGACTGGGGTCAGTGAGGCAAGAGGAAGAACAACCCAACCAGTCGTCACTATCCTCCTCCTCCTCCTCATCCTCGTCACAGCCTTCAGGTAAATCGCTTTTCATTCTATACGACAGCATAAGGTGGGAGGAGAAGGCTCTGTATGAAGCCGCCATAAAGAAAGGCGTCAAGGTTGAAAATATAAACTGCAAGAACCTTGCGATTAACTTGAACGACAAGAATTCAAAATATAGGGGGCAGGTAGTACTCCAGCGAAGCGTCAGCTACTTCAAAAACGTCCATTCTACAGCAGCACTTCAAGGCCTCGGGGCCCAAGTCATAAACCCTTTGCAGGCTGCAATCATGTGTGGCAATAAGATGTATGCGCATATGGAGCTTGAAAAAGCTGGAATCAGAACGCCAAAAGCAGTGGCAGCATTTTCAGAGGAATCGGCAATTACAGTGCTTGATAAGATCGGCTACCCTGCAGTGATCAAGCCTACAGTAGGCAGCTGGGGTAGACTCATCGCACTATTGCGCGACAAGGATGCAGCAAGAGCCGTGATAGAGGACAGGGAGCATATGTTTCCCCTGTATCAGGTATACTATTTTGAAGAATTTGTCAAGCGTCCACCCCGTGACATCAGAGCGATAGTAGTTGGCAATAGAGTAGTGGCTGCAATATATCGCTATTCAGGAGAAGGCGAGTGGAAGACCAATATGGCGCTTGGCGGCCATGCTGAAACGTGCCCGGTGACAAAAGATCTCGAAGATATCTGTCTTAAGGCTAACAATGCAATGAATGGCCGTATAGTTGGTGTTGATTTGATGGAGAGCGATAGCCAGGGTCTAGTGGTTCATGAAGTCAACAATACTACTGAATTTAAAAATACCGTACGTGTTACAGGAATTGATATTCCTAGATTGATGATCGATTACGCACTTGGGCAAGGAAAGTAGTTAGGAATTGGTATCACCAAGTTATGCTGTAGAACTGTTAAGAAAAGCGCTTGAGCTTTATACTCCATCCAGATCAGAGGCTGCACTTGCCAACATGATAAAGGACAGGTGCGTCAACGAGCTTGGCTTTGAACAGGCCAATATCGACAACGTTGGCAACATTGTTGCTACTAAAGGATCTGGCGAGCCCTGTATCCTACTATGTGGTCACACAGACACCGTGCCCGGGCAAATACCAGTAAGGATAGAGGATGGTTATATCTACGGCCGTGGAGCTTCTGATGCAAAATCTCCGCTGATAGCGATGCTCTTGGCAGCCTCAGAATTTCCAAAACAGAGCGGCACCGTCATTTTTGCAGGAGTGGTCGATGAAGAAGGCAATGCTACAGGTGTTAAGCAGCTGGTCAAGAGCAAAATAGGAGTCCATTATGCGGTCTTTGGCGAACCTTCCGGAGTTGATAACATCACTGTTGCATACAAGGGTAGACTTGAACTACGGCTGACATGCGATGTAGGCCAAAGTG
>JBKPNF010000239.1:0-3164 GCA_046732455.1 Thermoproteota archaeon
ATACGATATTTGTTGGCTCGTCTTCAGTGACAGTTAGGGTGACAAACGAGGAGCGTGTGGACACACCGGCGGGGACCTTTGACTCTTTTGTGCTCAGTTACAAGCTCGCAGAAGTGACGAGCAAAATCTGGGTTGTTCGTGACATGCCGCTACCAGTCAAGGCAGAGGTATATGACGCAGAGGACAAGCTGCTGTACCAGTACGAGCTCGTGGATGCATCTGGGGTACCTTCAGTAGCTACCGGCAGCTCGCTGTAAACAACTTTTAAGAATTCTTTGGAAAGTAAACATTTTCCATCATCCAGTCGCCGTACGACCTGATCCTCGTATCAATCTTGCACCAAAAATGCATTGAGCCGGGCAGAACTTCAATACTGCCTTTAGGCATGATTGTTACCTTGGCGCCCTCTTTGCCTTCATAGGTGTAGGCATCTTTCGGATTAGCGTCGCTGCCTATGAATTCGATTGCCTTTTGTTTCACCGTCTCTCTTGACACAGGGAAAACTTTGCGAAATTTGTCAACCACAAGGCTGATATTTTCAGTACCATATGAGTCAAGATCAGAGATCTTACCTGGTATTGGAAAGTGCAGTTGAAGGTCGATGCTATAGTGCGATCCGACGAATTGTGCAAGCTCATTTACCTTCTGGTACGCCATGTTAGGGCTTTTCTTTAATGCTATCGCAAGCATGTCCTGGTTACGTTTGATATTAAGATGTAGGTCGTCCATAATGCTGGAAAATGTCATCAATGCAGCCTTTTCTTACAATTTGCGGTTAATTAGCATTGCAATTATTATTATAGCTCTTGGTAGAGATCTATACCCGATTGAAGTCTGAACAGCTCTTTGCCAAGGCAAAGAAAATCATGCCCGGCGGAGTTAACAGTCCAGTGCGCTTTTATGAGCCTTATCCTTTCTTTGCGACCTCCGCGCACGGAAGCAAACTCACTACTGCCGATCATCAGATCTACCTTGACTACTGCATGGGCTACGGAGCAATGCTTCTTGGGCATGGCTATTCTTCGGTAATTGAAGCTGTTAGGTCCCAGCTTGATAATGGGACACTCTATTGCGTGCCTACAGAATGCGAGATCAAGCTGGCGGAAATGATATGCCAAGTTGTGCCGTGCGGAGAAATGGCGCGTCTTGTCAATACCGGCTCTGAAGCCACAATGCATGCCGTTAGACTTGCCCGCGGTTTTACAAAGAGAAAAGGGGTAATTAAATTTGAAGGTGGATATCATGGTGCTCATGATTATGTTCTTGTCAAGGCAGGATCCGGCATGGCTAGCATCCCTGCATCAGAAGGAATGCTTGAAGAAGCATCTGCTTACACTAAAGTTGTGCCGTACAACAAGCCAGCAGAGCTTGAGCGCGCAATTGAAAAGAACCGTAATACTGCCTGTCTCATAATGGAGCCAGTGCTTGCAAACATTGGACTTGTGCTGCCAGAAAAGGGATACCTTAACGAAGTGAGGAAAATAACTGAGCAGAACGATATTATCCTGATATTTGATGAGGTGGTCACTGGCTTCCGTCTTGCCCTTGGCGGCGCTAGCGAGTTCTTTGGACTCAAGCCAGACCTAGCCACATTTGCAAAGGCGCTTGGCAACGGCCTGCCAATAGCTGCAATAGCAGGTAAGAAAGAGATCATGGGCAAGATTGCGCCTGCAGGCACCGTCTATCAGGCAAGTACGTTTGCTGGCAATCCTGTATCTGTAGCGGCAGGTATTGCCACATTAAAAACATTGATCGAAGCCAAAAATGCAATATATCCCAAGATCGCCAAAACATGTGATAGTATTGTTGGCGGCATCAAAGATATGCTGACTAGAGCACAGCTTGACTGCACCGTTAATTCAATAGGTTCAATGTTTCAGCTATTTTTTACCAGCGAGAGAGTAAAGGACGAAGCTAGTGCCAAGAAGGCAAACGCAAGAATATTCCGCAAATTGTTTGACGAGCTGCTAAAGCAGGATGTCTTCATCCCTCCTTCACAGTTTGAAACTTGCTTTGTATCGTACGCACATACTGAAGACGATACTGACAAGACAGTAGAGGCATACGGCAAGGCATTTCATGAGATAAAGAAATGATGATGAAGACTATACGAGTGGGAACCAGAGGCAGTAGGCTTGCAATAGCGCAGACAGAGATAGCACTTGCCGCTTTACGCAAGGCCCATCCCGAAATACGCTTTGAAGTAACCACGATAAGCACCAAGGGCGATGTTGACAAGAGACCGCTCTTTACCATGGACGAAAAGGGAATATGGGAAAAAGAAGTGAACGAAGCAGTCAAGCAAGGAGAGGTTGACTTTGCAGTCCATAGCCTCAAGGATATCCCGCCAGACCTATCAGATGATCTTTCGGTGGCATGTATTCCCAAGAGGGGGAGTCCAAACGACGTGCTTGTCACCGACAATGGACAAAAACTGAAAGATCTATTGCCTGGCTCAGTCATTGGCACGAGCAGCCTCCGACGGGCTGTGCAGCTGAGAAGAACCAGGCCAGATCTTAACGTCAGGCCGATAAGGGGTAATGTAGAAACAAGAGTGAAAAAGGTGATAAGCAGAGAGTACGATGCAGTGGTTTTGGCAGAGGCGGGCCTCGCAAGAATAGGCATGAAGGATGTTATTGTCGAGCGTTTTAGCATCAGAGACTTTGTACCAGCGCCAGGTCAGGGAGCAATAGCCATCGTGTGCAGGAGTGATCAGCCGACGCTTACTGGCATGCTTCAGCAGGTAGAGGATCGCCCCTCGCGCGCAGCAGTGCTTGCAGAAAGAGCACTTATAAAAAGGGTGGAGGGGGGCTGCAGATTCCCACTTGGAGCCGTAGCAATAACCAATCATGACAAGATAACGTTCTATTCCAGTGTGTTTTCTGCAGATGGCAAGCGGAGCATTCACGTCAAAAAGGTAGGCAGAGCAAGTAAGCCAGAAGAGCTAGGCTCTACGGTGGCAGACATGCTAGTAAAGCAGGGAGCAATGGATCTGGCAGAAGGTTGGAGCAGAGCAGTAGACGACTGGAACAAGAAATTATGAAAAAGGGTAAGGTGTTTATCTGCGGAGCCGGCCCAGGCGATCCCAAGCTGATGACTCTGCGGGCAATGGAACTTTTGAAGACCTGTGATATTGTACTATATGACCGACTGGTGGGCAAGAA
>JBKPNF010000240.1:0-12326 GCA_046732455.1 Thermoproteota archaeon
AAGCACGCTGAAAAAACCAATAATGGATGCAGAGCCATCTTTTATGGAATTTTTGGCATCTGTCTTTAGTGACAAGAGGTTGTATTTGTTGGCTATTGAATTCATCTGAAATGCTCTATGAAGTGAAATAGCGCCTGCGAAAGCTAGTACGATCATCGTCAATATTGGTTGCTTAATCTCCCTTGGCTGGATTAGCGCCTCAAATGAATGATAAAAGATGAATATCCCTATCCCAATCATACCTATAGCTGCAATGAGAGCAGCAAAACTTTCGACCTTGTGATAACCAAAGGGGAATTTCCTGTCTGCCGGCCTATGTGCGATGCGTAACCCGATAAACACTATGAAAGATATCATTGCGTCTGAAAGTGAGTCAATGCCGTCTGCTGTTGCAACGACACTATTGCTTATTTGACCCATTACGATCTCGGCAATTCCTATGCTGAGCAACGTTACAATGGAAATCTTGGCAATCTTCTGTCCTGCAATGAGGCCTTCGTTGACAAGGTCGGCCGGCTTCCCGGCTGAGGGCTTGCTGCTACTCACGATAATACTACTCTATAGTTATAGGCCATCATATTTAACATTTCAAACCAATCTTACCATCAATAACTAGAAAGCACAATGATTCGCTCGGCTGACTGGGCTCTGTAATGAGGTTTTCTTTCTCTTTTTGTCTTCCTGCGTTATAAAAATAAATAAACCTTAACCATTCTACAAACTGTTCATTTGCATCTGAGAACCCTTACCGATTTGGAAGACTCACAATTTGATGGCAAGAGGGTATTTGTCAGAGTTGATTTTAATGTCACTATAGCTAACGGCACGATAGGCGAGGATTACAGAATCCGAATGTCTCTTCCTACTATTGAATATCTAGCAAAACGGGGAGCTAAGGTCGTATTGGCGTCGCACCTTGGAAGGCCTGAAGGGCATGACTACAAATATTCTATTGCACCCGTTGCTAAAAGGCTTACAGAGATCATTGGCAAATCTAGTGCCCCAATACAATTTGCAAAGGACTGTGTGGGTACAGAAATAGAGGGGTATATAAGCCAAATGAATAAAGGAGATATTCTTCTTCTCGAGAACCTGCGTTTCCACAAGGAAGAGGAATCAAACGACCCCGAGTTTAGCAAAAAGCTTTCTTCTCTTGCAGACATCTATGTCAACGATGCCTTTAGCACATCCCATAGGAAGCATTCTTCCACTTATGGTGCCGCATGGATGTTTGACATACGGCTGGCAGGCTTTAATCTGATAAAGGAAGTGAAGTACCTTTCAATGATAAGGGAGAACCCCACTAGGCCATTTACCCTTGTGTTAGGAGGAGTGAAGATAAGGGACAAGATCGGAGCCCTCGAGCACTTACTGCCAAAGGCAGATAAGGTGATAATAGGCGGAGCAGCTGCTTACACCTTCCTCAAGGCAAAAGGTCTAAAGACTGGCAACTCCATCATCGATCAACAACGCCTCCAATGGGTAGACAAGGCACTTGCCACTTACGGAGACAAGATATTGCTGCCTACTGATCACCTCTGTGCCTCCTCTCCAAGCGATACTTCAATCACCATGGTCAACGGGGAGATACCGGACGGAATGTCTGCATTTGACATAGGCAACGAAACAATTGAACGCTATTCCGCAGAAGTAGGTTCAAACGGCGGCGGCGCTCTATTCTGGAATGGACCCATGGGGATGTTTGAGATAAAGGCTTTTTCAAACGGTACAATAAACATCGCTAAGAGCATGGCTCTTGCATACTGGAGGGGAAGCAAGACCCTGATAGGCGGCGGCGACACCCTTGAAGCAATGAAAAGAGCTGGCGTTGCTGAGAACGAAGTAAGTCATGTGTCTACCGGCGGCGGCGCCACACTCCGTTACCTTGCAGGCGACGATATGCCTGGCCTGGTCATACTAAATGGACGCTAGGCTTTCGCCTAGCCGACTGCGTATGCCTAAATTCTTCAGATATGGTTTTTGTTACCGGTTTCGCTTTTATTTGTATACTAATAGGGAGCTCTTCAGCTAGCTTCCTCCACTGATGCTGTGGCTCGAGCCAGCAGTAACAAAAAAAGAAGAGGACAGACTTTAAAAAAATCAAAAAAAAGAAAACCAAAATCAGTTCATTATTAAAGATCTGGGATATGCATATATCGGCTAAATCTTGTCAAAGGTCCTAGTTAGGAGTTCAATTTAAAACACTACGATGAGGTTGACGATGAAAACATGGACATCCTTTTTTCTGTGTTTTCTCTGATCAGAAGTTGCGGTATTAGATTATGTTGACTCTTACTGCCTTCATGTACGAAACATCACTATTGCCGGCTCCGAGCATTATCATGTATTGCCCTTGCTCTAGATCTTCTGCTGGAGTGAATGTATACGAAACCTCTTTTGAACCTCCAGATGAAAGAGACACTGATGGTTCGCTGAAAATACCTGTCGAGTTACCAAGATCTGCATTTGGCGTAAATGTTCCCGAAGCCATCATTTGACCGCTAAAATCGCTTGATGCGACTACTGTCACCTTTATCTCTATGCTCTCACCCCTTGCAATTGTAACCTCGGCAGGTGTCACTACTGCAATGGGCACTTGCTTTGATGCATCCAATTTGGCGATTTTATTTTCTGTCCACTCTGTAAACCACAGCTGATTCTCAGGACCTACTGCAAACTGCAGGGCATTTGCAATACCGCATTCTGTTGCTCCAGGGGGACAAAGGCTCCATGCTCTGTTTTGCGACGGTATCCAATATTCGACCAGCGCAAGCTCTTTGGGATCAAAGCGGCCAATCTTGTTGCCTGTATGCTCGTTGAACCATAATAAGCCGTTACCTGCTTTGTCTATCCAATATGGAAGCGTGTACGCGCTTGGAGGAGTGCTGCCACCGTAGATCTTGGGAGATGCTATTGATGTCACAAATCTGGTTATATTATTCATGCTCGGGTCGTATCTGAAAAAGGTGCTCGTTCCGTGATCCGCCACCCACACATTTCCATTATCGTCAAGTTCCATTCCTACAGGTGCACCAAGATCTGGCGGGAGATCTACTATACGGAGTATTTTGCCACTTTCAATATCATACTGGAACAACTGCCCTTTCTTTTGTTGGAAAGAAAGGAGCGAAACCCACACGTCATTTCGCTCTTTATCAACTACCAATCCCCCCGAAGTAATTAGATCTGAACTAATGCCTGAGAATCCCTCAAGAGGTAGAGAGATTTCTCTAAATCCTTCCGAAGTTGCATTTTGAATCGTAGATACGTTGGCAAAAAAAAGGGATTGAGAGTTTATTCCTATAAAGTACAAATTACCATTTGAGTCAAAGTCCAACATAGAGGGATATTTCGCTGGAACTTTGAACATGTCAAAATCCTGAGTTGACTGGTTAAACCGCCAGATCGTATCGTTTTGGTCGGTGAACCAGATATTTCCGCCGCTGCCATCAACCTTTACCGTCCATGACATAGACCATGAAGGTACGGCTGTAAAGGGCAGCGACCGGGTAGGCCATGATGGAATTTCGTATTCATTGAATGTACCTGCAGCAGTATCATAGCTGCCAAGAAGGCCACGTTTTGTTGATATATACCAAACTTTTGAGCCATCGATCGCAATGCCGACAGGCATTTGACATCCTGTTGGTAGAGCGACTTCAGCGATGTAGGCGTTAGAGTTAGGGTTCGTCTGAGTCCCGCAGAATTGTTCCTCGAATCGCTGCCGCATAGCTTCATCATTTTGGTTATTTGGTCCAGGACCACTGATTTCAGGAGAACTTCGTGAAAACAGGGCAACATAGACCGCGGCAACTGCCACGATGCCAATTATAGCATAAGAAATGATCTTTTTTGATGATCGGGGGGTAGTTTTTTTCCTGGGCGAATCCGACAACGGCTAGAAAAACATCAGCTTTTCCACCTTATATCTCTTGTCAGAGATCTATAAGCAGAAATATCGATCAGGATTACTAGCAAACTCGCTTGGTTACAGAAAAGGGAGAAGAGAGTCACAAGCAGCAACGACTCATAGGCTACATCTCCGTATTGTTTGCTGCAATCCTTTTTGGCTCCGTATTCAGCGTAGCAAAGGTTCCGCTTGCTACGATAGACCCACTCGCTCTAACAGCAGTAGTCTATACAATCTCTGGCGTAGCCCTTATCCCCTTCGCAAAGGCTTCTTTTACATTTCAAACAAGGGACGATTATTTCTATGTAATAGTTGTAACAATTTTTGGAGGAGTATTAGCCCCACTCCTTTTGATGTATGGCCTTCAGCAGACTGCTGCTTCCACCGCAGCTATATTGACAAATGGTGAAATCGTATTTACAATAATCCTTTCTTCGATTTTTTTTGGGGAAAAACCGCATGGAAGAATCGGCCTGTTTGCAGTGGTTTTAGTCGTAATAGGTCTGGTGATAGCCACCACGGAAGACCTGAAAGCATTACAGACAATCATCCAATTCAGCGCCGGTAACGTTATGATACTGGCGTCAATGTTCATGTGGGCAGTAGACAACAATGTCAGTAGACGGCTCACGTCAGGGGCAAGCCCCGCCAAAATAGCGATGGTCAAGTCGCTCACCGGCGGCCTTGTGTTGCTTGCAATAGCTTTGGCGGTCGGCAAAGGAAGTATAATCACAGGCATCAAATTTGATATGTGGATCCTAATAGCCGGGATGTCAATTGCAGGATTTGGAGGCGCACTATTGTTATTCCTCGAAGGCATCAAGAGAATCGGAACTGTGAGAACTATGTCAATGTTTTCATTGACTCCAATTTTTGGTATAGCGATTGCAGCGTTGGCCCTCGGCGAATCCATAACAGTATTTCAAGGTATTGCAACAGGTCTGATAATTGTGGGCATAATTCTGGTCAGCCGTCACTAGAGGAGCTTGAGCTCAAGTGTCACTTTGTCAACAAGTTCCGAAGGGGCAGGCCCTATTCCGATGCAAGTAATCGTGCCTGCTGGTATCTGAGTCAAGCCACTATCCCGTACCTGCACGACGGGCAGATACAACTCTTCGGCTCGATTTCTTACCTTGATTAACTCTTCGGCGCTCTTTACCTTCACTACTACCTTGGCTTGGCCCGCAGCAAACCATGAGTTGAACCATTCTCTCCTGGACGCCTTTACTTTTTCTGCGCCCATTACAGCAGCATGGGCAACCTGTGCGGCTATTTTCCCTGTTCCCATGTTAACATCCCGTCTGACAATAATTACCTGCTTAAATTCCATACTTTACCCTCGCTTGCTCATAGTTTAATTAAGCGAGTGAAAAATACATTGCTAGTCAATCTCAAGATGTTCGACTATGACGTGGTAATTGCAGGCGGAAGTGTCTCTGGTCTTCTTGCTGCCCGAGAAATCGCAGACGGAGGCCTATCTGTCGCGGTTCTTGAGGAAGACGCAGAAATTGGAACTCCAGAGCACTGTGGTGGGCTTGTAAGCATTTCTGGCACACACAAACTTGGTATCGTTCCAGGGATCGAGACAGTAGAGAACGATAGGATAGCCCATGCCAAAATCTTATCTCGTTCCAGTTTTTTTAAAATTAGTGCTGAAAACCAAAAGGTAGTTGTTGTAGACAGGCGCGCATTTGACAAGCAGATTGCCTTTCAGGCCCAAAAGAAAGGTGCCGAAATAAGAGTAAAATGCTCTATGCGGTTAATTTCAAAAGAAGCATCTAAATGCATAGTCAAGACTACAGAAGGAGACTTTTCATGCAACTTCTTCATAGACGCAAGAGGTATAGCTTCCATAATTAGCAGAAACAGGGGCGGCGTTCTTCACTCTGCTCAATACGAAGTTTACGCATCATGGATAGAGCGCGATACCATTGAGGTAGCATTTGATAGCCAGTCTTATCCAGGTTTTTTTGCGTGGATAATACCTACAGGCCATGGAAGGGGAAAAGTAGGCGTGGCTGGCAGAGGGATTAATGCCGCAAGCGCACTCCAGTCATATATTGATGGCAAGGGAAATTATTCTGTAGTGCGTAAAGTATACGCGCCCATATGGATTAATGGCCCGGTGCAAAATTTTGTATCCGACAAGACAATAATAGTGGGTGACGCGGCAGGCCAGAGCAAACCTACAACCGCCGGTGGTATTTACACCTGTGGCATGGGCGGCCTGCTAGCAGGCCAAGCTGTGGTACATGCAGCAGAGAAAGAGAATGAAGATAGATATGGGCAACAACTTTTGCTTAGGCAGTATGAAAGGAACTGGTTATCAACATTCAAGCCTGAATTCGACAAGATGCTGCTAGTCCGCCGGCTCTTGGAGCGGATGGACAACAAGGCTTTAGATGAATTGATAGCAGCTATACCATCAGAGGTTATTGAAGAGGCGTCAGCGAACGGCGACTTTGACTTTCACTCGGCAGCGCTTGCTAAGATCCTTGGAGCCAGGAGTGTTGCCAGAATAGCCAAAGCCTTGTTTGGCAACGAGATAAGGCGCTTAATTCCGGAGAGCTAAGGAAGATATAAATTCGGTTCCCGTGAGAAGCATTACCTATGTCCAAGCCATTGCAGTTGCCAGTTTGCAGTTCATGTGGCAGGCCGATCATGCCTAATGACGAGTGCGTTAAGTATTATTGCGCAAACTGTGGATACGTTCTGATGTGGCGTTGCGAGAGCTGCCGCGAATTCGCAAGACCCTATAAGTGTGTAGGCTGCGGTTTTGAGGGCCCATAGGCATGGCACGACTGGTAGCACGGATAAGAATTCTTCCAGCTGAGGCTGAGTCCAACCTCGAAAATGTCTCGGAGTCAATAAAAAAATCCCTGCCAGACGGAATGGAGCTGAAAAGTAGCTCAATGGAGCCAATTGCCTTTGGACTGAATGCAATTGTCGGCGACTTTTTGTTAGATGATGCTGAGGGGCAGATGGACAAGCTTGAAGAATGTATCAAAAGAGTGAAAGGCGTAGGCGAGTTAGAGGTAACTAATATCAGCCGGCAGTCAGTAAGAATGAAGCAATAATAATACAGACAATAATGATAATAGCGGAGGCTCCCTAGGATTGAAAAAGATGCGCGCCGGAAGCGACGAATCGTCCCCCATCCAGCTTAGAGTAGCTGAAGCCAAGCACCGCGACGTAGGCAAGAGGCGAGCTAGAATGGATCCACGCCATATGGAGCACCTTGGAATCCAAGCCGGAGAAGTTATAGAGATCTTAGGGAAGCGCAGCACAGCCGTGACTGCATGGCCTGCCGATGAGGAAGAAAAGGAGACGGACATCATAAGAATAGATGGCCAGACAAGGAAGAATGCCGGTGCGGGGCTCAATGACCTTTTAAATGTGAGAAAGATAGACTGCAGGCAGGCAAAGAGCGTTACTCTGATGCCGTTAGGAAATGCTAATATCACAGTTGACAAAGAGTTTTGTGATTTTGTAAAGCATAGGCTCAAAGGGTATCCCATCAATGAGGGTGACGAAATTTCAGTAGTCATTCTGGGCAACCAAATGGACTTTAATGTTCAAAGGGTTACACCGAAGGTCATTTCCAGAATCGAGGAATCAACAAGGCTCACCATTATGGCAGAGATAACAAGTGACAGAAAGCCACGAGTCACATACGAAGAGATTGGCGGAATGAAGGAACAGATAAAACGGCTGCGAGAAATAGTCGAGCTTCCTATGCGCCATCCCGAAGTCTTTGCAAGACTTGGAATAGAGCCTCATAGTGGCATCTTGATGTACGGCTCGCCCGGATGTGGGAAGACACTCATAGCAAAGGCATTGGCCTCAGAGTCTGAGGCGAACTTTTTCATAATCAATGGCCCTGAAATCATGAACAAATATTATGGTGAAACTGAGGCGAGATTGCGCGACATTTTCAAAGAAGCTCGCGAGTCCGCTCCCAGTATAATATTTATCGATGAAATTGACGCGATTGCTCCAAAAAGGGAGGAGGCCTTTGGGGACGTTGAAAAGCGCGTAGTGGCGCAGCTGCTGGCGTTAATGGACGGTATGTCAGAACGCGGCCAAGTTATCGTACTTGGGGCCACTAATAGATCAGAAAGCCTAGACCCAGCATTAAGGAGGCCTGGCAGGTTTGACAGAGAAATAGAAATAGGTGTGCCAAACGTAGAGGGCCGTCTTGAAATACTGCAGATTCATACTCGCGGCATGCCACTCTCAGAAGACATTGACTTGCAGGAACTTGCGGCTAGGCTTCATGGATACACCGGCGCAGACATTAAGGCACTCTGCAGAGAAGCCGCCATGAAAGCGCTAAGGCGTTGCCTCCCCGAGATCGAATTAGAGGGGGAGAGGATATCGCCAGAGATCCTTGAGAGCATGATGATAACGGATCGCGACTTTAAGGAAGGCATGAAAGAAATCGTCCCAACTGCAATGAGAGAATTCTATGTGGAGGTAGCGGGCATCAGGTGGGAGGATGTAGGGGGATTGTATGAAGCAAAGCGGACCCTACATGACAACCTTATAACGGGAATTAAGGAACCAGACAAGTTTGTCAAGATGGGCATTAGATCATCGAGAGGGGCATTGCTGTATGGCCCGCCTGGCACAGGGAAGACTCTCCTTGCTAAGGCGCTTGCCACAGAGAGCAATGCCAATATCATCGTCGTTCGGGGACCTGAAGTACTCAGCAAATGGGTAGGCGAGTCTGAGAAGGCCATACGGGAGATCTTTAGAAAAGCAAAGGCATCATCACCATGCATAGTTGTGTTTGACGAGCTCGATTCTCTTGCAAGACCGAGGGCGCACGAAGACGATATATTAGGTAACGAGCGGGTTCTCAGTCAAATACTAACCGAGATGGACGACGCGGGAAGTGCCGGCGTGGTAGTAGTTGGCATTACAAACAGGCCCGATCTGATTGACACTTCATTGTTGCGACCGGGCAGATTAGACCTGATAGTCTATGTGGGACCGCCGGATGAGGTGGCTAGGCTTGAGATACTGAGGATAACCTCACAGCCTATGCCCCTTGCACCCGATATAGACTTGGGGAGCATAGCCCAGTCCACAAAAAACTTCAGCGGAGCAGACCTGGTTGCTCTTTGTAGAGAAGCCGCCGTCCTCGCACTCCAAAGCAGGTCTGACATGATTTCAAATGAAAACTTTGCCAATGCAGTAAGACTTGTCCGTCCATCAATAACAAAGGATGTAGAGGAGTGGTACGAATCGGTGAAGAAAAACATTACTTATGCTATGCCTAAACCAATAGATAGGACATTTTACGGCTAACGATAAGATGTGGTTGACCCTAATAGTCTTCTCTGAAGACCTTTAGTTGGGTCCCTTTATCCAGCTGCTTTTCTTTACTTTGAACATTGCAATCTGACGACCGCAACAATCGCAGTGCTTCTCGGATCTGGTAGAGCACATGAAAAGCATTGCCAGAGATGAACAAAATAAGTGAGGACTCGTTGCTTTACCTTTCTCGTTATCTAAAATGCGGCGGATTTTGAGCGAAAAAAGTGTCAGCTAGTCAGCCAAGACGCTAAGCTGCTATCATATTGATATCCTATTCACGAATCCATTGGATCAAGGGTCACGCCCAGCAAAAGACTTGCAGTCAGCAAATAAATTTCTAGAAGAATAAAAGCTCCAGAAACATTGCGCGTTAGGCTGGATTGATTCACCGTTCCTCTAATGAGTATGCCATTTGATAATGGAGGATCTTTAGGATAGTAGATGATGCAGCTGTAATTCCTCACTTAATGCAACGATTAGTTTGCCGATATATTTTTAGAGTTTACGTTTTCGACGATATGGACTTTGATAGCCGAAATCCTTATGTATCTAGTGAATCTGTCGTAAATACTACCCGGATTGTTGGTACGACACTTCAAGGAGGAATAATAATGAAATATCCAATTCGAAACCTTGTATTCGAGAAGATTAGCCAGGCAGGCACCACGACAGATACGGATCTTATGAATGCGCTTCAAAAGGACGGCATCACACTTGCCGAGTCGGACTTTAACAAGACTCTGATGGATCTTGAGATATACGGCCTTGTCAGGGTTTCTTGGCTAACTAAGGACAAGCGCAGAATTGAGCTGGTAGCCGATCCAAACGCTGCTACTTAACCGGATATAGGAAGAAGTGAAAACTCAGGCACCAATGGATAGTAGAAAAGGGCATCAAGTGCTAATGCCACAAAAATCACAACAAGATAGGGTGCAGTGACCTTATACGCTTTCCATGCAAATTCTGGGGTAGGGTTCTTTGTGAGTTTGTAGTGGTACGCCAGCATCAATGAGCCTGAAACTGCTGCAACTGTGGTGTATAGCATCCCTAGCCCAAAGAATGCCAGAGCCACCGAATATGGAAGCAGGATTGCAGTATTAATCAAGATATAGCTTGCTGTCCTTTGATTTCCAATTAGTACAGGCAACATCGGAACGTGCACACTTGCATATTCTTCTCTAGCTCTTATTGCAAGGCACCAAAAGTGAGGAGGCGTCCACATGAAAACGAGCCATCCTACCAAAAAGCCCAATAGATCAATAGATCCTGTGGCGGTAGCCCAACCAGCCATGGACGCAGCACTTCCTGCAAAGCCTCCAATGACGATATTTGAAGCGTTGCTGCGCTTAAGCCAGGCTGTATATATTATGACGTAAAAGAAGATCCCAATAGCTATCATTCCAGTGGCAACTGGGTTGAGAGTAAAAAATGCAATAACGATTGAAAGCGCGCATAATGTAAACCCATAAGCAAAGACTTTCTTAGGAGAAAGCCTCCCATCAGGTATCGGTCGCTTTGAAGTTCGCTCCATTATCTTGTCAATGTCTCTGTCATAAAAGTGATTAAGAGCACTGGCTCCCATCGACGCTAGAGCTCCTGCAAGAGTCAGGAAGCCTATCTGCCAAGCATTGACATCCCACGCGACATCCGGAGTAGAATCAAACCTAGTTGCGGCTAAAAGCGAAGCAATAGCCGTTACTACAAGGACGACCACGATTCTTGGCTTTGAAACTTCCACGTAGTCATGTATAGTCACGGGCCTGACTCGATCGAGTTCTCCCCTTGCTTGCATTTAATTTATTCGTTCCCCCACTGTTCAATAGATGAAATGTTTCAAATTGGTTACCTGTAGCTTGAAGAATCTAATCATCTTTCGCTTTAACAAGGCATGTTCGCCATCTGACAGCCCGCATAAACACCTGCTATTCTTTTTGTCTATGGCATGAAATTCGGCCAGCCCATAGATCTTCGCAATCTTCTTTCGTGACTGCTGAAAGTCATAGTATTGACTAATTTTCTCGATGTTTTCGAGCATATCAAGCAGACTTATGGTGTTAAGCCAAGCATCCCAGACTGTATCAGCCTCGCTTATGTCGAAAAGGTCTGCTATCGGCAATATTCTCTGGTGCAGAGTATGCATTCTTAAGGCCGGATATCAACAATTCTAGATTTCCAGATAGCTTTAATGCAGTAAGCAAACACCCCCAGGTAGAGGCATTCTGATCTTAGCACTTCTTTATTCTGGGATTAGGAGGTACACAGTATATCATTGTGCCCACTGTAGTCTCGCTTGATCTCAGCTCATGATCCTCAAATCTACTATTGCAGAATTTCATTTCCCTTACCACTTGCATATTATCCCACTGGCGCAGCTGTATACCAAGTCTGATCAGAGCATAACATACATCCGGCAAAGAGTTTAACTGGCATTTATGCCCTAGAGGAAACGATTAAGTATACCAAACGGATCCCAATAATCGTAAAACATCATGACTGACTGGGACCTTATGACACCCGGTATTGGTCTCACTTCAATAGGCATCGTCGGCGTCGGAATTTCTCTTTCAGGCATTGCCAAGACATTCATCGACGGCATGCACGCCGTTACCCTCTTGACCATGTTCATCGGGATGATATTCCTTGCGTCAGGTCTCCTCAAGGATGGATTTCCGACTTCCGGCAGGGCCAAATCTGCCACATTTATCACGCTTGGCTTCCTTGTAACCTTCGGCTTTGCCGCAGCAGTTACAGTAAGCACGCAGGTTCCAAGTATTTTCATATACATCGGTCTTATGCTCATAATCTCGATTCCAGCCACAGTGCTTG
Source organism: Thermoproteota archaeon (assembly GCA_046732455.1). GTDB lineage: Archaea > Thermoproteota > Nitrososphaeria > Nitrososphaerales > Nitrososphaeraceae > Nitrososphaera. The sequence continues at coordinate 12,059 of JBKPNF010000240.1, forward strand.
CAGTTGCATCTTACCGTGGGGCCCAGTACCTCAAACCCCTGGCTGTTATATTTGTAAGTGCTGCCATAGTGGGCGGGTCAACATTCTATGCATTTGGGCTGGTGACCCCTAAGCCATCGGTCCCTGCGGAGGAAGGACAACAAGCGCCGCCTCCAGCCAATCAAACAGCAGGCGCAGCAGCCAATCAAACAGCAGCTCGACCTGCGAACACAATCAGTGCAAGGATACTTCCAGGAGCTTCGGCGCAAGGCAACCCCGACTTTGACCC
>JBKPNF010000241.1:0-3215 GCA_046732455.1 Thermoproteota archaeon
GGTGCGCAAGAATTCATGTTTAGTCATTGCTGGACTATGGCTGAGAGCCTGAGAATAGACCCGACGACCAAAACCTTACAACAATAACAACAGCAACAATAACAAGGTGATAAAAAGCAATAAAGATACTAAGAGTCTGTCCCATGCCTCTTTTGCCTGGAGTATGTGTATTATATTGTTACAAGAAATTCTCATCTCTTGAAATGACTTCTTAGTTCCTGCTTGCATTCTCTCCTTTGTTTTCCCCCCAATTTTTTGAAGAATTCCCCAAAAAGTAGCAGATAGGTATGTCTTTTCCACAAGCATACGAGATATAACTACTCGTTCTATCTGATTGCTTGTTAATTATAATAGCCCGGCCCAGATTCGAACTGGGGTCGAGGGCTCCAAAGGCCCCCATGCTTGGCCACTACATTCAGCGGAAAAAGAATTTTTTCCTCCACCGGGCTTCCGGGCTAAATTCAACTATCTGAGACATACTTATAATCTTAAGGCATTAATCATCCTCTCTGTGGGGTCCTCCATCCTTCCAAGGATCCTCTCGGCCCTCTTCTTTTGCGCCTGCATATATCTCTCATCAGAGATCATTTTCCTGCAAAGCCTTACAAGCGATCTGGAGGTGCTTGCTCTTTTGACTAACCCTGATTTGACAAGGTATTTTTGAACGTAAAATTGTATGGGTGTTATCGATATTGTAGGCTTGCCTAGAAGCGCAGCCTCTGCAGTCATTGTGCCGCCTGCCCCTACAAAAAGCTGTGTAGATTTTACGAGCGCAGTGCCGTCCACTACATCTCTTAACACCTCCACTTTGTTTCCATAGCGTGACTCTACTTCTGCTATCTGGTCTTCATATCTGCAGAGTACTACAATATTGGCTGACTGCCATAGTTCACTTACAAAGCTATCTATCATTTTTGTAGTACTGACCTTCTTGTCTGCAATGTATGATGCCTTGCTTTCCTCGAGTCGAAGAAGGATCATCCTCTTCTTTTTATCCTGTTTGACTTCCTTTATGTCATCATCGTCGTGATGCTTGAGCCACGCCGCCGGATCGAGTGCCCTGTAATACACAATGTTCTTCCTTGCTATGCCATAACCTGACCATGCAGAGTATGGTATCACCCAAGGGCAATATAGCTTGCTTGTCAGGGGTATCGTAAGCTTTGCAACAGCTTCTGAATGAGGCGAGTCGTTAAATCCAATATGTCTGATCCCAAGGCCAAAAGCTACACGCGAGCCTTCTGGTGACGAAAAGGTAACTGCCACGTCTGGCCCAAATTGCTTTACGACTTCGGCCAGCTCGTACGTCCTGCGAGCGCCTTCACGCAGCTTATCGTATCTATCTGCCCCACCGTGGCTTCCTACAAACGTAAGGTCGAGCTTTTTAATCTTGGCAAGCTCAGCTGCTTCTCTGTATTTTCTAGAGGTGCAGAGAACCTCGTGGTCAGAATTATGCAGCAAAGTGACGACGCGCCTGAAAAACATCACCTGCTTTGGTGTCAAAATGTCGAACCAGATCTTCAAATATACAATGTAGCTGGAAAGCCATTGGAAAAACCTTTTGTAGACCACTTGAGGTATGTAGGGAGGGATGAAAGGGGGAGTTCAATCTACACTTTGAGTGCTGCTACCTCTCCTTCCCCATCCTCCTCCTCCTCTTCTTCTTCCAGTACTGCCTCTGTTGCGGTATATGGCTTGAGCACTGAAGGATATAGAATAGCTTCCTCGATAGCCATCAATGGCTCGAGGGTTTCTTTAATCGATGAATCGGTCAGGATGGCAATTTTGCTCAAGCCGGATATCGCAAGGACGTACCCAAACGTAAGTTCGCTTATGGAAGACGAACCTCTCCTTGATCTACAGCCCATTGATATTGCAATAAGCAATGCCTCATACGTCTATTTCGCTCCCAGAATAAGAAAGGTTGGCCCAGACGTCAAAAGCGACGTTATGACAAAGTTCAAGGACGCGATCAAGGCCCTTAAGCGAGGCGCTTCTCTAATCTATATGCTTCCCACAGGAGTCGGTGGCAACAATGAAAACATTGCTCTTATAGAGCACATGACAGGAATGACTGTTGAGAGAGATGTGTCGTATTACTACCTTCCCATGAGTGCTATTACTGCAGCCAGCTCTGAGACGCTGATAGGATCGGTCAAATCTAAGCATGATAATCATATTTCCAAGATGCTCTACGACCCGGACACACGTCGCAAGTTGAACTTTGTGGACGTCAATTCAGCCGAGCTGGTACATGTCATAAAGACGTTGAGCCACTACTCTGGGATGGCCAGCATCCTTGAAATCTGCAAGAAAGCCACTGACGCAAATATCCGCAGCGAATTGATGCGCGGCACATTTGCTGACCTCTATATCGATGACGTGACAAGTGGGCTATATGACCTCAGGATAATAGGATCATCGCTTGATGGTACAGGGCCACTGATGTATCTCGTCAACGGTAGCATTAAGAGCGTAGATGGATATGTCAAGTTTCTCATTGACCAGATACGAGCAACACTGAAAAAGCGCGACCTGAAGGCCAGCAGAACAAAAGTGGCGATAGCATGGACGCTTGACCCGAATGAAATGAGAGGGGACAAGCTAGAACTGCTGTCGTCATTTGAGACAAAGGTCAAGGACTATATTAGCGATGTAGAGCGGCACCAAGGGCAAACATTTGACCTATATCATACAGACAAGACAACTATCGTCATTGCATGTTCCAAGACAGACTTTGAAAAAGTAATGTCCAAGAATGTGGCAAACGAGGAATTTATAGTCATAAAGGCAAACCCACTCTGCGAAACAGTGTAAGAATATAATTTTAATTGCATTATCAGCTATATGTGTGAAATATGCCCAGCAATGGAATCATAATCCTGTCAACGTTTCCAAGCGAAGAGTTGGCTGCAGAGTTTGCCAACCACGTTGTCAACGCAAAGTTGTGTGCCTGTGTTAATTTTACCAAGATCCGGTCGATCTACTCTTGGCACGGAAAGATAGAGGACCAGCACGAATTCATTGTGCTTTTCAAAACAACTTCAAAGTCAACAAAAAAGCTAAAGGCTGAAATTGTAAGGCTTCATCCCTATGAAGTGCCAGAGATAGTGGAGCTCAAAATGAGCAATGTATCAAAGCCCTATCTGTCATGGCTCGCTGCAGAATCAATGTATCGCGTAGCGAAGAAGCGCCACAATGCCACCAAGCGACGA
>JBKPNF010000242.1:0-9862 GCA_046732455.1 Thermoproteota archaeon
ACCCATTTTTTGGACAAATCTTTCTGGGCGGTATACTAAAGATTATTGGATACCCACAATCATTGAATCCTTCTGCAGACCTGCATTCAACTGAATCGCTCTATCAAGTTCCAAGAGCCTTGATGGGAATATTGGCGGTCATTGATACTTTTCTCATTTACAAAATCTCAGAACGTATGTATAACAGAAATGTTGCACTCCTTGCCTCAATTCTATTTGCAGTAATGCCTGTGACATGGTTCACTAGAATGATACTGCTAGATTCCATTCTCTTGCCATTTCTTCTCCTTTCAGTACTGCTGGCGGTTCATACGTCAAAATCAAAATCGGAAAAAGGGAGCAGCAATATCAATAATAACATTCTGATCGTATTCTCGGGAATTTTTCTTGGCCTAGCAGTCTTTACAAAGATTCCTGCATTTACTATGATCCCATTGGTCGCTTTCCTGATTTACCGGAATAATAATAGAAGCCTAAAAACCCTGGGGGTGTGGTTTGTTCCTGTAATTTTGATCCCCCTCCTTTGGCCTGCTCAGAGCATACTGGCCGGTGCTTTTAACTCTTGGACAAATGATGTGCTATGGCAAATAAATAGAGAAAATGCCGGGCTGCCTTGGATCGTATTCCTACTAGCGATTACCGACCCACTCATTTTTGTAGCAGGATTTGCAGGCGTTGCTTATTCTTTCATAAGAAGAGATTATCTTATTCTCTTATGGACCCTCCCGTTCATAGCATTTCTTGCCGCTATGGGATACGCTAACTTCTTTTATTGGATCCCCATAATGCCTGCACTCTGTATAGGAGCGGCTAAGCTCCTGTTCGATATCATTCAAAAGAGCAAAAAGATTAGTCAAAAGGTATTTAGAGCTGCCATCCTTTTATCAATTATTATTATTATCTTTGGGGCGACCAGTACTACGTTGCTCATTGTTACGGATGTTACATCGGCCCAATTTGAAGCCGCTACTTATGTCGCTGCCTATTTAAAAGAAGGAAAGGGACCTGACCACACCGAAAATTCAACTGTAATAGTTTCAAGCCCTGTTTATTCATGGATACTCAAATACGTGTTCGACAAGGACCGTGTGTTATCTGATTATCGAGACATGCTTTACTTCCCCGTGGACACTAGCAAAAATAGAGTTCTTCTAATAGATGATCCACGATTCGTGCTAGATATTGGAAATGAGGACAATCATTTGCTCCATGAGCTTTATACCAATACTAGCACAACTGCAATATTCAAAGGCAAGGTGACTAATTTTGACCTAGGCCTCTATCCTTACACGAGCATGATAGTGAACTATGAAGGAAGCGAGGTCAAAATCAAAGTGAATAATTCGAATTCATAAGGTTTTTAAAACTCAGATAAAACACACATCAGCTAAGTAACAAAAAGCATGGCAAGCTGGCAATCCATTCCACTTGTAGTAAACCGTAGGCTGTTATTTGCTGGGATATTCCTTATAGCTCTATCAGGTCTAGTGCTTGAAGTATCAATCACAAGAATCTTTTCAGCCGCAATATGGTACCATTTTGCTTTTGTCGCTGTATCTGTAGCTCTTGTAGGCCTTGGAGCTTCAGGTCTAGTTGTACAGTATCATGTAAAGAAGCTAAAGGGTAAGTGGGCGGAGAACCTAACTATATTGTCTGCGTGGGGCATAACTATCTTTATTCCGATAACTCTTTTTGTCATGCACGTGCTCGCTTCACAGGTCTTGTACCTTCCATTGTTTATGATTCTTTTTTCAGTGCCATTCTTTTTAGTCGGAATTATAATATCGGCGGCATTTAATGCATTTGCATCTGTGGCTGGAAGACTATATGCTGCAGATTTAATTGGTGCGTCTGCTGGCGCCCTTTTGGTAGTCTTGTTTTTGGTGCTTACAGGCGGCGAAGGCGCTACTCTTATAGTTGGGTTAATAGCAGCCATAGGTGCCACTTTATTTTCAAGGATTGCAAAGAATAACAAGAAAATTGTTGTAAGCCTTATGTTTGTAGCATTTGCTATGTCGCTTGTTTTCCTCAATCATACTACACAGATTTTTGCAATACCTACAGATCCGACAGCACAGAAAGACCTACCAATATATTTGCGCGAGCATCCGGGATCAAAAATAGTCAAGACAGAATGGAACTCATTTTCGAGAATAGACGTAGTTGAAGGAGGTACAGGCGGCGAAGGGCTTGTAGCAAAGGTCTTTATCGACGGTGGTGCTGGAACCAACATAATATCATGGGATGGCAAAACTGAAAGCAGACAAGAACTTTCTAATTGGATGCAGTATCTGCCTTTCAAAATGATGCAAGACCCCAAGGTCCTTGTGATTGGATCTGGTGGCGGCAGAGATGTGGTTGCTTCGTTGGTAAGCGGGAGCAAAGACGTTACATCCGTGGAGATAAACCCAATAATCTATGAGACTGTGAAAAGCTATGGTGAGAGAGCAGGAAATGTATATTCTCATGAATTTGTGAAATCCTATGTCGATGAGGGGCGAAGCTTCATAACTCGTTCCTCTGACAAGTATGATATTATTTACGTACCGTTTGTAGATACGTGGGCTTCTGTTTCGTCAGGTGGCTTAAGTGTGTCAGAGAACTTCTTATATACACTGGAAGGATTCCAGCAATATTACGATCATCTAACTGACAGGGGCAAGATTGTCACCGTCAGGTGGTTAATTGATGCACCCAGGTTTGTCAGTACCTATGCTAAACTGCTAGAACAAAATGGTATACCACAGGATCAACTATACAGGCATCTAATCATGGTAACTTCTGATTCATATACACAAGACCCAAGTGTGACTATGGTTGTCTTTTCAAAGGCCCCATTTAGTGACGACGAGATAAGATTCCTCTCACAATCCTTTTCCCAATATGACTACAAACCTATCCTAATCCCAGGACAAGTAATGCGACAGCCTTACTCTGCATTTCTTAATGGAGAAATCAACCTTGAGCAATTTTACGATATGTTCAAAACTAAGGTATATCCAGTAACTGATGATAACCCGTATTTCTTATCATTTGAAAAGCCACTGCCTAGTGTGGTAGAAATATTACTCTATGCCAGCATCGGGATAGTAGCGATATTTTTGCTGGTACCTTTTTCATGGATTAGCAGAGGAGGAGGAAGAAGAAGAATAGGAGGTGGAACAGGAGAAACACAAATCAGTTCAGAAAAAAGTGAGCTTAGAATCGCAACTGTGATCCCCTATTTTGCAGCCCTCGGCGTAGGGTTTATCATGATAGAGCTAGCACTATTGCAAAAGCTTATACTTTTGATGGGCAATCCTACAATGACCTTTGCGCTATTGCTGTTTACTCTGCTCTTATCAAGCGGGTCAGGTAGCTTGCTCAGCTCAAGGATTGCAAAGAACACAATGAAAAACCTTGTGTTTGTAATAGGAGGCATAGCCGGAATTGGGGCATTATACGCCTTTTTCCTACCATCAATAATATATTCAACTATTGCAGAGCCTATAGAGGTAAAAGCTGCAGTAAGTATTGCCATTCTAGCGCCAATCGGGTTTCTGATGGGCATGCCACTTCCTACAGGTATGCGTTTGCTAAAGGTACATAAACCTGATTACATACCATGGATGTGGGCGGTCAACGGAGCATTCTCTGTCTTGGGCGCAGTTCTTGCCATAGCACTTGGAATTATGTACGGTTCCTCTCTAGCGATGATCCTCGGAATCTCGATTTACCTAGTTGCGCTTGGGATATCATTTGCATCAAAGAAAAAGACCATCACACATGTTGCAACATAAAGTTGGAGGATTGGTTATGAGAGCGTGTATTGACAAACTCGCCTGCAGTGTGATTATAACTCGGGGAAAAAAAGGGGTTATAAAAAAATAAAGGGATGTCGAGAAATCTTAAATCCGCAATGCAAAGCGATGTAAAATAAGATATTTCAAGAAAATTCGCTTAATGAATCAAGAAGCATTGGATGCCCAAATAAAGAAAAGAGAGAGAAATGTAGTTTAGTAAATAGTAAGCTTGCGTTTTGTTTGGTTTCACAGGCAAAACTGATTATTATTACTAGATGAACAAAGATAATTATACAAGAATAAGGAATGATTTTATTGTCGCTTCTTTACAAGACTTGAAGAAGGAAAATAAGAGATAGTTTTTACGGCATCTATATACAGATAGTCGCATGGGTAGAGAATGTTGGGGGTCTGCTGTTAAGAGCGTATCAGGACAAGCCTGAGATCAAGTTCTATTACCCGCGCCTGTTCTCTTGCTGTATTTGCTGCAAATCATCTTCTTCCTATATAGGAAAGATGTTTGCCTCTCCATGGCTGTTCAAAGAGCACCATAAAAATCAATAGTTACAATCTTCATTTTTTGGATGCCTGCCTATAACTATCCCATTAAATTCAAACAATATAACTTCAATTTGAAGCTGTCCCTTTGCATACGCATGCATCTGCTCATACACCTTTTTGCACATATGATCGTAGTAACCAACAATCTTGCTTTTTTTGATAATTTCTGAAACGTGTCTCGCAGTATTTGCACTTCTGATCTCTTCAACCACATTTGGTGGGGCTTCGCATACAGCTGCGAGCCGCGCCATGAACTCCATGTCGACATGGGAGCCGGCGACATGAGTCTGTTTGATCCCCATGGCCATTTTCGTGAGCTTGCCAATGAAGCCTGAAATGATCACTTGTCTTATGGTTGCTTTGTTAGCACATTGTTTTACTGAGTATCCTGCAAAATCACCCATCTGAATAAAGCAGTGATCTGGCAGCCTGAAAAGCGCCTTAGCAAAGTCTTCACTCCTGCCTCCTGTCGTAAGAACCACCGTATCAGCACCCATAGCAGTTGCAACATCAAGACCCTGCCTTATTGAAGCAGCAAACGACGAGGTAGAGTATGGCAGGACTAGGCCAGTGGTGCCAAGTATAGAGATACCGCCTAAAATCCCAAGACGAGGATTATCTGTCTTTTTAGAAATTTCCTCTCCATTTGGCACAGAAATTACTACATCGACCCCCTGGTTTTCCAGCTGTTGGCTAGCAACTTCACGAACCACCTGCTCCATCATCTTCATGGGCGTGGGGTTGATAGCAGCCTTGCCAATCTCGAGGCCTAGACCTGGTTTCGTGACTCTACCTACTCCCTTACCACCATCGACATGAATATTACTTGCACTCTCGCTAAAGGATACGGTCGAGCATATCTCGGCCCCGTGCGTGACGTCAGGGTCATCGCCGCCATCCTTTATCGCTGCGCAAGTGACCTTACCATTATCTTCGCTCCTTGTCCACGCGATCTTGAGCGTGGCTCGTCTGCCTTTCGGCAACGACACGGTCACTTGTTCAGTTGCCTTACCGCTGATAAGAGCATGGAGTGCAGCTTTTGTGGCAGCAGTTGCTGTAGTGCCCGTTGTGTAGCCTGTTCGAAGTGTCCCCTTTCGCTTCTTTTCCTCTATTTCTGGCGGAAGATTCTGTTCCTGCTGTGCTAGCTTTAAATCCTCGTCTCTATCTTTAGCAGGGAACATTATAGCATCACTGTCCCTCCGTCTATAACTATCTTATTCCCACCCCCCAATTCAAAAGACAGGTCCCCGCAAGCAAGCAAGTATTTTACATTAATTGTAGCAACTTCTCTTGAATTGCTCTGCCTCTTCTTTGAATTGTCCATTGCCGCAATTTTTCCTTTTAATGGGAGTCATATAGCTAAACGTGGTGTTTGTGGGGATTTTGACGAGCGCAAGAATATTTTCCCAGATATTCCTGTCACTGTACTTAGGAATACCAGGGAGTAGAATTTTAGCACCATTTTGCATACCATGCCCCTTAAATGATGCCCGACAGAGAAGGACATTATGCCCGTACACTAAGAGGTGGACAGAAATTCAAAATCGAGCTTCAATCAAAACCCTATACTGGTTTTAGAGGGTCTCCACTATTTTAACGAAAAAGTATATTGAGCTCATGTCCTCCGAAGTTGCATTTAATCCTACAAACCAGATTGAACTGAGGGATACAAAGAATTAATTTTGAAGCAACAAAGGAAGGTATAACGAGTATCAAGTGATTTATAAGAGATCCTTGGAAAGCACAACGATCAAGTCAAATGAATTTTGTAATGTTACATGAGACATGCTGTGTCTGTCTATCTATAGTTTGCCATATAAAATAAAGAGAAAAAAATTTAGTGGATTTCTTTAGCAAATGTCCCTATTCGCAAAACTTACCGGTTTCAACCCATTCAGTTTTGATTATTGTCCACCAATATACGGCTAGATCCTGTAGCACATATTCATAGGGGCAAATAGCCTTAGCCCTGTTCGCCCCAACTTGTGCCTTAAGAATTCCATATAACAAATGCACCTGTGCTTACTCCGTCGGAGCCATTATTCTTTATCTTCAGGTTGTTATCATGTCCTACTGTCATCATTGTATGCCCTCCAAGAACTTTTTCTTTGTAGCATGATGACACCAAGCTGATTGAGAAGACAAGGCAAATGCTTGATAATTGGAACAAAGGTCTTGAAAAATTGGCAGAGGTTATAACGCATCGGGATGAAGATAAACCGCTCGTTTTGTACAGTGAAAGTTTTAGTGACGGTGAAAAACCGGAGATCCCACGCATTGACTAACCCGCGGGACTTCCTGCATGGATGAGGGAGCTAGATGGATCGGCTAGGCGAGCAGGAAAAACGGATAAGAAGAAGAGAGGAAACATTACAATCACCATACCAAAGCAATATCTGCCTCCTAAGACATTTCTCTGTGCATATAGAATCTATTACCTCTAGAACAGTAGAAACGACATGTCAAAGAATGCAATGGTGTTATAGATGCAAAAATCAGTTGTGTATTCGTCCTGAGGCACTCACCATATTCTATAATCGCAGCTGCTGCAGTTGACGTCTACGAAATTGTAAGAATCTTTCTGTAAGAGCCAAAACATTATGAAAATAAAGACTTATTCAGGACGCTAAACAACGTTCAGTCAATGGGGATGAAATTAAAAGAATGCTCATAGCAACGTAAACTCATCGTGTAAATTTTCAACAAAAAGGATTACTAATGGATACAACCAATCAAAAATGTCCGATCTAAGCAATTTATTTAATAACTACCCTAACGATGTTATAATGTGAAGATTAGCGGCAAACATAACGAAACCATTCTGGATAACAAGACGATAAAGGAACCAGTAACAATCTCAGACTGTGAAAATTGTAAGATAGTGAACTGTGATTTTTCAAGTAATCAACCTGGAGAAGCTATGCTTCATCTTTCCGATTGTCGTGGTTGTACAGTCTCAAGATGCAAGTTCCATGACAAGAGCACGGTAGGAGTAGGTTTAAAGATAGATGGCCCGAAAACCAAAGATAACATAGTAGAGGATTGTGAGTGGTCGAACTTGACCTACTCAGAGGGTAACGGGGGCGAGCCGGTTCGATTAGGCAATAGCAGGGTTTCGCATCTATTCTTTGAGAACATTGTAAGAAACTGCAGATTTAAGGGATTGAGCGCTGACGTTGAGACTATCTCCATCAAGTCGTGTGGCAACATCATAGAACACTGCACACAGGAAAATTGTAAATCGTCTTTTGTCATCAGACACGGACATACAAACACGATCCACGATAACGAATTCATTGGTGAGGGCGGTATTAGGATGTATGGCAAAGACAACAAGATTTTAAGAAACCATTTCAAGGAAAACAAGAGCAAGAAATTTCCTCCCCTAACAATTGTTAATGGCAACACCAAAGATGAACCAAATGAAGGTTCTTCTGGAAGCAGTAGGCCCCATGCTGCATACACCCAAGTCAGAAATTGCGAGATCACTGCAAACACATTTGAGAATTGTAACAAATGTGTGGTATGGGGAAGAGATCCGAGACCATTTAAGCCTCTGGATGTAAAGTTCAAAAACAATAAAGTGATAGCAGACAAGGTTGAGTCTCTGGTAATAGAGTTCTCAGGTGGTGCAAAACCAGAAGGCAACGACTTGGCTAATAATGAAATCATTGGTAGTAAAGCACGTGTTGGAAGCAAAATTGCAAAAGCGTTTACAGGATTACAGATACAACCAGAACCTGAACATGAAGAAGACGAAGAACACTCTGAAGATCCTCAGGTTGTAATTCCACAACAACCAGAAACTGACCCAGCAACACAGCCAGCACCTGAGGATGAACCATATGTGAGGTTGTGTCAGTTGTGTGGAAGAGAAGAAGCCACCAAGAAACTTGTAATATATGTATGCACACCCCATGCAGATGTGGCTAGGCCTGAGATGCAGAAGCTCTTGGCAGATCTGAAAGCGAAGGTAGACAAGGAAATCAGTAGTATTGAGGAAGAAGTGATAACGACGGGATGATTGCCTTACAAGACAATGCTCACAATCAGACAAAGGATATAGACGAAAAAGAGACAAGAACCAGAGAATTAACAAAAATATAAACCGGCTCATCTGATAGAACCACGAATAGGTATAGAACCTATCACACACTATACATTCTATGCGGCCACACAGAGGGAGGAAATGGAGCTAAAGTCAAAGTTTCTATTACGTATGTGCAAGATATGCACTAGGGGCAAAAGGAATTGCTGCCGCTCCTTTATTACTGAATTGAAGTCCTCGTCTGCACAACCAAAAGGATACTCGTCTTATCAACTCGAGTCAAAGTTGTAACACAAAATAATCAAAAATTTGTCAAAACCCGCTGGAGACCTATGAAAGAAAGCTGCCTTCAACATCACTAAATGATCTACGCAAATGGTTGACGTCAGAACTTTCTCTAGGCAAGGATACGAAGAAAGAGATCTAGCACACTCTAATTTCCTTTTTTATTCCATCAAGGCATATTCTATAGTTGTCAAGAATATCACGACCCACGAGTGCCTTTGCTGGAGTTTGTTCGGGCAAATCGAGGCATCCAACATGTACGTTATCATAGATTTTCGCAAAGATCTCGATTGATACCTCATAATAAGGAATGTATATTATTCCGGCTCCTGTTGCTGTCTCGTCGCTCCCCGCAAATGAAAGATTCATCTCGTTTGCAATATAAGTGGGAATAATTGTCTTTGATGAGGCAAAATCCAAGTGAGCATCTACAACAATCTTCTTATTGCTGCCTGCGTCAATGATTCCCACGCAGACCAGGGGGAGATTGTTCTTGTATTGGATTGTGATTACGTTTGATTCTCCTTGTTCTCCTATTTCTTCTCTCATATTAAATTCACCTCGAACGGGATACTATATTATCTGTTCTACAAAGGTAACTATCCTCTCTTAAATCATATCTTTGTTCTTTCTTATGGCAAAACTTATGCAGTTTGACTGGCTGAAAGTTGGCTCAAAAATGAAAGATTAAAGTACTCCCGAGATCGATTTATAGGGGATATATGGCACGCAAGTTCGAAGAATGGTGGAATACTGTTCCAACTGACTTGAAGCAAAAAGCTCGTAAAGGTGACGAATCAAACAAGCCCCTGCTCAACCAAATTAACTATGTTCTTCTGCATCTTCATTTGGCAGGCAAGCACGACGCCAAGCCAACGCATGAAGAACTGAAGGATTGGCTACATAGTGGCCAAGTAGATGTGCTCAGAATGAATAAATAGGATCCTGGATGTATATAAGACAGATCTGTGGGCATTAAGTACGGCCTTTACTTTTTTTCTATTCCGTGAAGAAGTGTATGAAACCTGCAAATGCTTCGATAACTTACACAGATAATCATCTAGGAGTCAAGACCCACCACGTGTCCTCAGGGCGTCTAATATCTATGCTCTACATTCTCTATTTTTTCCAGGATTTGCTACCATTTCATGTGCTCAATGTGCCTGTATACGCACTGGTATTTTAC